>NZ_JBHWGV010000090.1:0-35069 GCF_042732955.1 Kitasatospora sp. NPDC059747
CCCGCCCCGCCCCCCCCCCCCCGGGGGGGAAGCGGACGGGCCGTCGCCGTCGGGCGCTACTTGCTGCTGCGGCCGATCTCGCCGAAGCGGAAGACGCCGGTGGTGTCGACGGTGGACTCGACCCCGGTGATGTACGAGCGGGCCGCGTAGAACGCCTTGTCCTGGAACAGCGGGACGAGCGGAGCGTTGTCGGCGACGATCGACTGGATCTGGTTGTAGTTGCCGGCCGCCGCGCCGCGGTCGGTCATCTTGAGGCCGTCCGGCACCAGCTTCTGGCTGATCCGCGGGTCGTCCCAGCCGTCGTGGTAGACGCCGCCGTCGACGACCAGCGGGCTGATGTAGTTGTCGGCGTCCGGGTAGTCGGCGAACCAGCCGAGGATGTAGGCCTGGTACTTGCCGTCGGCGAAACCGGCCTTGTACTTGTCCCAGTCGGCCTCCTGCTGGACCGTCACCTGGAACAGGCCGCCGGTCTCCAGCTGCTTCTTCACCGTGTCGGCCTCGGCCGCGCCGGCCCGCGAGCGGGACCACGTGAGGGTGATCTTGACGGGCAGCTGCACCTTGGCGTCGGTGAGGAACTTCTTGGCCTTGCTGACGTCCTGGTCGCCGTACTTGTCGAAGAAGACGGTGTTGTGGCCGGTGACGCCGGCCGGGACCATCGAGTACAGCGGCTGGACGGTGCGGGCGAAGACGTCGCGGGCGAGCGCCTTGCGGTCGAGCAGCGCGGCGGCGGCCTGGCGGACGGCGACGTTGCCGACGACCGCGTCCTTGGTGTTGAAGACCAGCGAGCGGGTGTTGTTGCTGTCGCCCTCGACGACCTGGAGGTCGCCCTTGCCGCCCTGCTGGTCGGAGCGGATCTGGGCGGCGGTGTTCGGGTCCAGGCTGTCGTCGGTGAGGTCGACGTCGCCCTTGTCGAGCGCGGCCTTCAGGTCGGCGGCCTGGTCGTAGTAGCGGACGGTGAACTTGCTGTTCCGCAGCTTGACGTCGCCGTTGTACTTGTCGTTGGCCGACAGCGCGACCTTGCCGATGCTCTTGCCGCCGCCGCCCAGGGCCTCGACCGAGTCGAGCTTGTACGGGCCGGAGCCGACCAGCTTGTCGTTGGGCAGCAGCGAGTCGGCCGGGTACACCTGGTGGTCGACGATCGCGCCGACCGGGCTGGCGAGCTTGGCCGGGAGGGTCGCGTCGGGCGCGGTGAGCTGGAAGACCACCTCGTTGTCGCCCTTGGCCTCGACGGACTTGATCGAGGAGAGCAGCCCGGACGGGCCGTTCTTGTCGTTGATCTTCTTGGTGCGCTCGATCGAGAACACGACGTCGGCGGCGGTCAGCGGGTGGCCGTTGGAGAACTTGAGGCCGGGGCGCAGCACGCAGTGGTACTGGGTGGAGTCGCCGGTGGTGAACTCGCAGGACTGCGCAGCGTCCGGGGAGGGCGAGCTGGAGGCGGCGGGGAAGACCAGCAGCGACTGGAAGGTGTTGCGCAGGATCAGCCAGGAGCCGGAGTCGTAGGACCCGGCCGGGTCCAGCACGCTGGTGAGCTGGGCGGTGCCCATGGTGACCGAGCTGCTGCCGCCGCCGCCCTTGACCGCGTCGGTGACGGATCCGCAGCCGGCCACCGTCACGGCGACCAGGCCGGCGCAGCCGAGTACTGCCAGGCGTTCAGCGGAAGTCTTCACGGGGCGCGTCCTTCTGGGGTGCGCGTCGTGCGACCGGCGCCGGGACCGGGGGTACCCGTCGGCGGCGGTGGCAGGGCTGCGAGGGCGGGAACGAACTGGAGTAGCGTGCCATATCGAACACGCACGACCGATACCCGCGTGGATGACGTTTGGGACACGGTGATCCGGGGCAGCCCGGCTCCCTCGACGAGTTGTCGGCCAATGCCCGTTTTCTCCCCCGATGACCACCGGATCGGGCCACCCGGGACCCCTTACCGGTCGGTAGGCCGTCGGGGCAATGAGACCACAATCACACGCGCGAGGCGACCAGCGAGCGCAGCAGTTCGAGGTCGACCTGCTCCAGCGAGGACAGCACCAGCCGCCCGGGGGCCGACTCGATCCGCGCGACCGAGGGCACCGCGATCACCGGGCAGCCGGCCGCCTCGGCCGCCTTCACCCCGGTCGGCGCGTCCTCGACCACCACGCAGCGGGCCGGTTCCGCGCCCAGCCGGCGGGCCGCCTCCAGGTACGGGTCCGGGTGCGGCTTGGTGCGCGGCACCTCGTCCCCGGCGACGGTGAAGGCGAAGTGCTCGGCGCCCAGCGAGCGCAGCACGATGTCGATGACGTGCCGGTGCGAGGCCGACACCAGGGCGGCCGGGATCCCGTGCGCGGCAAGGGTATTGAGGAGCCGCTCGGCGCCCGGCATGAGCGGCACGCCGCCGCCCAGCAGGTCGACGAAGCGCTGGTTGATGAGCACCGTCAGGTCGGCGGGGGAGAGGTCGACGCCGGTCCTGGCGAGCAGGTAGTCGATCACCCGGCTCATCGGGCCGCCCACCACCTGGGCGCGGTCCGCCTCGTCCAGCGCGTAGCCGAGCTCGGCGAACAGCGAGGCCTCGGCCTGCCACCAGAAGTCCTCGGTGTCGACCAGCGTCCCGTCCATGTCCAGCAGCACCGCCTGCAGCCCGCGGTCGTCCCCGTGGTCGAGCGCCGCGACGGCGGTGGAGATGCTGGTCATGGTGATCCTTCCGAGTGCCCCGCAGGTGCTCCGGGGATGGCACGGGCCGGCCCGCTGGTGAGCGGACCGGCCCGTTCAGGATCATCAAGGATACGCCCGGTTCGCCGGAAAAGAGCGAACGCGCGGGGGCGTCCTGGTTACCGGGCGTTGAAGTACTTCGCCTCCGGGTGGTGGATCACGATCGCGTCCGTGGACTGCTCCGGGTGGAGCTGGAACTCCTCGGAGAGCACCACACCGATCCGCTCGGGCTTCAGCAGCTCGGCGATCTTGGCGCGGTCCTCCAGCTCCGGGCAGGCGCCGTAGCCGAGCGAGAAGCGGGCACCGCGGTACTTGAGCGCGAACATGTCCTTGACGTCCTGCGGGTCCTCGCCGGAGAAGCCGAGCTCGTAGCGGACCCGGGCGTGCCAGAACTCGGCCAGCGCCTCGGCCAGCTGCACCGAGAGGCCGTGCAGCTCCAGGTAGTCGCGGTAGGAGTTCCCGGCGAACAGCTCGTTGGCCGCCTCCGAGATCCGGTTGCCCATGGTGACCACCTGCAGGCCGACGACGTCCCGCACGCCGGACTCCTCCGGGCGGAAGAAGTCGGCCAGGCAGAGCCGGCGCCCGCGCCGCTGGCGGGGGAAGGTGAAGCGGGTGCGCTCGGTGCCGTCCTCGTGGAAGACGATCAGGTCGTCGCCCTTGGAGTTGGCCGGGTAGTAGCCGTAGACCACGGCCGCCTCCAGCCAGCCCTCGGTCTGCAGCCGGTCCAGCCAGGCGCGCAGCCGCGGGCGGCCCTCGGTCTCCACCAGCTCCTCGTACGACGGCCCCTCGCCGGAGCGCGCCGCCTTCAGGCCCCACTGGCCCTTGAACAGCGCGTCCTCGTCCAGCCAGGACGCGTAGTCGGCGAACGGGATGCCCTTGACGATGCGGTCGCCCCAGAACGGCGGGACGGGCACGGCGTTGTCGACGGCGACGTCGGAGCGGATCTGGCCGAGGTTGACCTCCGGCTCCGGCTCCTCCACCTCGACCCGGGCGTGCCGGCGCTGCTTGAGCTCGGGCAGCACCGCGCCGGGCACGCCGCGCTTGACGGCGATCAGCGCGTCCATCAGCCGCAGGCCCTCGAACGCGTCGCGGGCGTACCGGACTTCGCCCTCGTAGATCTCGTGGAGGTCCTGCTCGACGTACGCCCGGGTGAGCGCGGCGCCGCCGAGGATCACCGGGTAGTCGGCCGCCAGCTTGCGCTGGTTGAGCTCCTCCAGGTTCTCCTTCATGATCACGGTCGACTTGACCAGCAGCCCGGACATCCCGATGACGTCGGCCCGGTGCTCCTGCGCGGCGTCCAGGATCGCCGAAACCGGCTGCTTGATGCCGAGGTTGACGACGTTGTAGCCGTTGTTGGACAGGATGATGTCGACCAGGTTCTTGCCGATGTCGTGGACGTCGCCCTTGACGGTGGCCAGCACGATCGTGCCCTTGCCCTCCGAGTCGGACTTCTCCATGTGCGGCTCCAGGTGCGCCACCGCGGTCTTCATGACCTCGGCGGACTGGAGCACGAACGGCAGCTGCATCTGTCCCGAGCCGAACAGCTCGCCGACCACCTTCATGCCGGACAGCAGGGTCTCGTTGATGATCTCCAGCGCGGGCCGCGCGGTGAGCGCCTCGTCCAGGTCGGCCTCCAGGCCGCCCCGCTCCCCGTCGATGATCCGGCGCTGGAGCCGCTCGTCCAGCGGGAGCGCGGCCAGCTCCTCCGCCTTGGACGCCTTCACCGAGGCCGAGGAGACGCCCTCGAACAGCTCCAGCAGGCGCTGCAGCGGGTCGTAGCCGTCCCGGCGGCGGTCGTAGACCAGGTCGAGGGCGGCCTCGCGCTGGTCCTCGGGGATCCGGGAGATCGGCAGGATCTTCGACGCGTGGACGATCGCCGAGTCCAGGCCGGCCTCGACGCACTCGTGCAGGAAGACCGAGTTGAGGACGACGCGGGCGGCCGGGTTGAGGCCGAAGGAGATGTTGGACAGGCCGAGGGTGGTCTGCACGTCCGGGCGGCGGCGCTTGAGCTCGCGGATCGCCCCGATCGTCTCGATGCCGTCCCGCCGGGACTCCTCCTGCCCGGTGGCCAGGGTAAAGGTGAGGCAGTCGACCAGGATCGAGCCCTCGTCGATGCCGTAGTCCGCGGTGAGCTCGGCGATCAGCCGCTCGGCGATCTCGACCTTCTTGTCCGCAGTGCGGGCCTGGCCCTCCTCGTCGATGGTCAGCGCGATCAGGCCGGCGCCGTGCTCGCGGGCCAGCGAGGCGATCCTGCCGAAGCGCGAGTCGGGGGCGTTGCCGTCCTCGTAGTTGACCGAGTTGAGCACCGCGCGGCCGCCGAGCGCCTCCAGGCCGGCCTGCAGCACGGGCGGCTCGGTGGAGTCCAGGACGATCGGCAGGGTCGAGGCGGTCGCCAGGCGGCCGGCGATCTCCTTCATGTCGGCGACGCCGTCGCGGCCGACGTAGTCGACGCACAGGTCCAGCAGGTGGGAGCCGTCCCGGATCTGGTCGCGGGCGATCTCCACGCAGGCCTGCCAGTCGCCGGCCAGCATCGACTCGCGGAACTTCTTCGAGCCGTTGGCGTTGGTGCGCTCGCCGATCGCGAGGTACGAGGTGTCCTGGCGGAACGGCACCGCCTGGTACAGCGACGCCGCCGACGGGTCCGGCTGCGGCGTGCGCGGGGCGATCGCGCGGCCCTGGACGCGCTCGACCACCGCGCGCAGGTGCTCCGGCGTCGTGCCGCAGCAGCCGCCGACCAGCGACAGCCCGTACTCGCGGGTGAACACGTCGTGCGCCTCGGCCAGTTCGGCCGGGGACAGCGGGTAGTGGGCGCCGTCCTTGCCGAGCACCGGCAGGCCCGCGTTCGGCATGCAGGACAGGCCGATCCGGGCGTTCTTGGCCAGGTAGCGCAGGTGCTCGCTCATCTCGGCCGGGCCGGTGGCGCAGTTGAGGCCGATGTAGTCGACGCCGAGCGGCTCCAGCGCGGCGAGCGCGGCGCCGATCTCCGAGCCGAGCAGCATCGTGCCGGTGGTCTCCACCGTCACCTGCACCAGCACCGGGAGGTCCAGGCCGGCCGCGGCGAGGGCGCGCTTGGAGCCGAGGATCGCGGCCTTGGTCTGCAGGAGGTCCTGGCTGGTCTCGACCAGCAGGGCGTCGGCGCCGCCGGCGATCAGGCCGGCCGCGTTCTCCTGGAAGCCGTCGCGCAGGGCCTCGTACGGGGCGTGGCCGAGGGTGGGCAGCTTGGTGCCGGGCCCGATCGAGCCGAGCACCCAGCGGGTGCGGCCGTCGGCGGCGGTGTGCGCGTCGGCGACCTCGCGGGCGATCCGGGCGCCGGCCTCGGACAGCTCGAAGATGCGCTCGGGGATGTCGTACTCGCCGAGCGCGGCGAAGTTGGCACCGAAGGTGTTGGTCTCCACGCAGTCCACGCCCACCGCGAAGTAGGCCTCGTGGACGGACCGGACGATGTCGGGGCGGGTGAGGTTCAGGACCTCGTTGCAGCCCTCCAGGTCCTGGAAGTCCTCCATGGTCGGGTCCTGGGCCTGGAGCATGGTGCCCATCGCCCCGTCGGCGACCACCACCCGGGTGGCGAGGGCCTCGCGCAACGCGTTCGCGCGGCTCTGCTGAGTGATGGACGGTTCGGCTGCAGTGGCCATGGGGCTTCTCCCTGGTGCGACGGCTGTCGGCTTTGCGCTCCCGCTTGGTCGGGCGCGCACGTGGCCAGGGTATCCGTCCCACGGCCCGGCGCGACTGTGCATTTCGTATCCTGAACGCTCGGCCGCAAGGGGGGAGCAATCGGTTGGGGCGCGCACGCACGTCCGCGGGACGGATGGGCCGGGCACTGACGGTGCCGTTCAGCGCATTCGGGGCCCGCTGGCGGGGCTGGTCGTGGTGGCGCAGGGCGCTGGTCGCGCTCGCCGTGGCCGCGGCCGTTCCGGTGGCCACGATCGGGGGACTGCTCGTCGCGCTGCGCCTGCACGACGTCGGCCGGCTCTCGCCCGACGCCCGCACCCGCGGCCGGGACGCCGTCTGGCTCGGCCACGCCTGGGTGGACGGCCGCAAGACCGACGCCGACGTCGCGGCGCTCGCCCGGCAGCTCGACGGCACCGGCATCCGCGACCTGTACGTCCACCCGCGCGCGCAGTGGTTCGTCGAGGCGGTGCACCGGGAACTGCCGAAGATCCGGGTGCAGGGCTGGCTGGGTGACGAGGTCAAGCCCGAGAAGGACGCCCTCGACCTGGAGGACGCGGCCACCCGGGACCGGGTCACCGCCTCCGCCCGGCAGGTGCTGGACCTCGGCTTCGACGGGGTGCACTTCGACATGGAGCCGATCCGCCCCGGCTCGGCCGGCTGGCTCGCCCTCCTCGACCAGGTCCGGGCGGTGACCGCCGGGCGCGGCGCCAAGCTCTCCGTCGCCGCCCCGCAGATCGACCCCCTGCCCGGCCTGCACACCGCGGGGATCGCCCTCAGCGGGCACGGCAAGTGGTGGGACCAGGCCTACTTCACCGCGACCGCCCGCCGGGTCGACCAGATCGCGGTGATGACGTACGACACCAGCATGCAGACCGAGCCGCTGTTCGGCGGCTACGTCGCCCTGCAGACCGAACTGGCCCTGGAGGCCACGCCGAAGGACGTCGACCTGCTGATGGGCCTGCCGTTCTACTGGGACGACACCTGGGCGCACCGGGGCGGCGCCGAGACGGTCGACGCGGCCGTGCGCGGCGTCCGGCTGGGCCTCGCCCGCGAGGACCTGCACCGCCCGGCCTTCGGCGTCGCGCTGTACGTGGACTTCGCGGCGACGCCCGAGGACTGGGCGCAGTACCGGCGGGGCTGGGTCGGGTAGCTGCGCCCCGGGCTCAGGCCATGCGATGGGCGAGGGCGCCGAGGTAGCGGTGGACGGTCACGTCCTCGCCGGTCACGTAGTGGGAGACCGCGCGGTACAGCGGCTTGCGGACCTCGCCGCGCTCGGTGACGGTCAGCAGGCAGCCCCGGCCCGCCGGCGTCAGGACGTACGTCCAGGTGCCGCCGTACGGCAGGTCCGGGTCGGCGATGCCGGTCACCAGGCGGTGCGGGGCCTCGCTGGCGACCACCTCGTACGTGGTGTGCCCGTGCCGGTCGTACTCGCGCCAGCGCTCCCGGCCGCCGGCCGCCGCGGGCAGCCGCTCGACGTGGGTCAGGTCGGGGCGCCAGGCGGGGTAGAGGTCGATGTCGGTCAGCACGTCCCAGACCGCGCCGGGCGGCTGGGAGAGTTCCAGTCCGCCCTCGGTGACGTGCTCCACCGGGAGCCGGCGACCCGCGCGGTCCGCCGCCACCACCGCGGTGCCGGCGGCCACCGCCGCCACGCCCGCGCCGATCCACAGCCATCGGTTCATCGGTCCGGCTCCTCACGCCCGCCGCCCGGCCCCGTTGTCCATCATCGCGCCGCCCCGCCCGGCGGGCACGCCACGACGCCGGGTAGTCGATCGACTACGATCCGTGCCCGATGGGCCGAGGCGGACCGCGCCCGGCCCGCCCGGACCCCGGAGAACCGCCGTGCCGCTCCCCCGCCCGGTCGCCGCCCTGGCCGCCGTCCCCCTGCTCTGCGCCGCCCTCGCCGCCCCGGCCGCGGCCGACCCGGCCCCCAGGTACGCCGCGCTCGGCGACTCCTACGCGGCCGGGGTCGCGGCCGGCTCCTACGACCCCGCCAGCGGTGACTGCCACCGCAGCGGCCGCGGCTACCCCGCCCTGTGGGCCGCGGCGCACGGCGCCGCCCTCACCGACGCCGCGTGCAGCGCCGCCGGGGCCGACGACGTCCGCCGCGACCAGCTGCCGAAGGTCGCCGCGGACACCACCGTGGTCACCCTCACCGTGGGCGGCAACGACCTCGGCTTCACCTCGGCGGCCGTCGACTGCCTCCAGCCGCTCACCACCGACGCCCGCTGCGAGCGCACCCTCGACACCGCCGCGCACCACCTGGACGACGACCTGCCCGGCCGCCTCGACGCGCTCTACTCGGCGGTGCGCGCCGCCGCCCCGGCCGCCCGGGTCGTCGTCACCGGCTACCCCCGGCTGCTCCAGACCGGCACCACCTGCCTGCTCGCCACCGAGTCCAGGCGGCAGCGGTTCAACGCCCTCACCGACCGCCTGGACGAGCTGATCCGCCGTCAGTCCGAGGCCCACGGGTTCGCCTTCGCGGACGTCCGGCCGGCCTTCGACGGGCACGGCACGTGCGGCGGCGGCAAGGAGGAGTGGATCAACGGCATCGTGGTCTCCCACCTGTGGGAGTCCTTCCACCCCACCGCCGACGGCCAGGCCCGCGGCTACCTGCCCACCGTCGCCGCGCTCCTGTGACCGGACCTGCGGATAACCGCTGGATCATGGCGGCCCGGTCCCCCAGACTGTCCCGGTGCCCCGGCCGTGACGCGCATCAAAGCCCGTAGGCTGGGCAGGTAGGGACCGTGGAGCGAGGAGTTCCATGGGCGATGAGGAGTTCGGAGGGAGACGCCGGGTGATCGAGCTGGAAGATGTCCCCGAGTTGATCGACCCGGTGATGGTCTGCGCCTTCGAAGGCTGGAACGACGCGGGCGACGCCGCCTCCGCGGCCCTGGCGCACCTGGACGAGACCTGGGGCGGCAAGGTGTTCGCGGCCCTGGACGCGGAGGACTACTACGACTTCCAGGTCAACCGTCCCACGGTCTGGATGGACGGCGGCATCCGCCGGATCACCTGGCCCACCACCCGGCTCTCGGTGATCCGGGTGACGGAGCCCAAGACCCGGGACGTCGTCCTGGTGCGCGGCATCGAGCCGAGCATGCGCTGGCGCTCGTTCTGCAACGAGCTGCTGGGCTTCGCGCACGAGCTGGGCGTCGAGCTGGTGGTGATCCTGGGCGCGCTGCTCGGCGACACCCCGCACAGCCGCCCGGTGCCGGTCAGCGCCGTCACCTCCGACCCCGATCTGGCCCGTCGGCTGGACCTGGAGGAGAGCCGGTACGAGGGGCCGACCGGGATCGTCGGGGTGCTGCAGGAGGCCTGCACGCACGCCGGGGTGCCGGCCGTGACGCTGTGGGCGGCGGTGCCGCACTACGTCGCGCAGCCGCCCAACCCCAAGGCGACCCTGGCCCTGATCAACAAGCTGGAGGACCTGCTCGACCTGCGGATCCCGCCGGGCGAGCTCGGCGAGGACGCCCGGGCCTGGCAGCTGGGCGTCGACCAGCTGGCCGCCGAGGACAGCGAGGTGGCCGAGTACGTCCAGCAGCTGGAGGAGGCGCAGGACACCGCGGAGCTGCCGGAGGCCTCCGGCGACGCGATCGCCCGCGAGTTCGAGCGCTACCTGCGCCGCCGGGAGAACGTCGGTCCGACCGGCGAGAAGCCGGTGGCCGGGCACGCCACCGCGGAGCGGCCGGCCGAGCCGGAGGCGCCCGGGACCACCCGGGAGGCGCCGGAGGGCTCCGCGGACGACGAGTAGGACGGAACGGCCGAAGGGGCGTCAGGACGATCGGTCCTGGCGCCCCTTCGGCGTATGACGGTCCTACAGGACCCGACGGTGCTACAGCGCGACGCCGAGCAGGGCGTCGACGGTACGGGTGACCAGGCCGGGGGCGCCGATGTCGGTGCCGCCGTCGGTCTCCTGGAGCACCGCCCAGCGGTCGACGGCGGCCAGCGCGGCCGGCGCGTCGAGGTCGTCCGCGAGCGCGGCGCGGACCTCGGCGAGCAGCGCCTCGGCGGCCGGGCCGTCCGGCCGGGAGACCGCCGCGCGCCAGCGGGCGAGGCGCTCGACGGCCTCGTCCAGAACGGCCTTGGTCCACTCCCAGTCCTCGCGGTAGTGGTGCGAGAGCAGGGCCAGGCGGATCGCCGCCGGGTCGACGCCCTCGCGGCGCAGCGCCGAGACGAAGACCAGGTTGCCCCGGGACTTGGACATCTTCTTGCCGTCCAGCGCGACCATGCCGGCGTGCACGTACGCCTTCGCGTACGGGTGGGCGCCGGTGGCGACCTGGGCGTGCGAGGCGCCCATCTCGTGGTGCGGGAAGGACAGGTCGCTGCCGCCGCCCTGGACGTCGAAGGACATGCCGAGGTACTGCAGCGCGATCGCGACGCACTCGATGTGCCAGCCGGGGCGGCCGTGGCCGAGCTCGGTGTCCCAGGCGGGCTCGCCGGGGCGGGCGGCCAGCCAGAGCAGCGCGTCGAGCGGGTTGCGCTTGCCGGGGCGGTCCGGGTCGCCGCCGCGCTCGGCGAAGACCGGGCGCATGGCCTCGCGGGTCAGGCCGGAGACCTCGCCGAAGTGCGGGTCGGAGTCGACCGAGAAGTAGATGTCGCCGTCGACCTCGTAGGCGGCGCCACTGGCCAGCAGCTTCTGGACGATCGGCACGATCCACGGGATGGACTCGACGGCGCCGATGTAGTGGGCCGGCGGGAGCAGCCGCAGCGCGGTCATGTCCTCGCGGAACAGCGCCGTCTCGCGCTCGGCCAGGGCCGTCCAGTCCTGCCCGGTGGCGACGGCGCGCTCCAGCAGCGGGTCGTCGACGTCGGTGACGTTCTGGATGTACAGGACGTCGTGACCGGCGTCCTTCCACACCCGCTGCACCAGGTCGAAGGCGTTGTAGGTGGCGGCGTGGCCCATGTGGGTCGCGTCGTAGGGGGTGATGCCGCAGACGTAGATCCGGGCGGTGCCGTCCTGCGGCACGACCTCGCGGACCGTGCCCGCTGCAGTGTCGAAGATGTGGAGGGGGAGCCCCTGACCAGGCAGGGCGGGAACCTCGGAGGCGGGCCAGGCATGCATGGGAACGACTTTAACCTTGCGAACATTTGAAAGCCTAACCAATGCACGAGAATGCACAAGATCGACTGGATTCGCTTGGTGCCGTGGCCTGAGCACTCCTTGACCGGTGCGGTCCGGATTCCGGCGGTTTCCGTGTGCGACGGTCCGCCCACGCACCGACGACCGCGCGGCTGAGCGCCCGGCCGGCCCGCGGCCGGAGCCGGCGGGGCCTGTCTTCACACCCCCGTCGTCCGCCCGGAGGGCGGGCCGGGCGGCGTCTGGGTGCGTGCATCGCAAGGCGGAGGAGGGAGGCGATGCGGTGGGGGCACCTCCCGGCCGCCAGGCTGGGGGACATCGGGCGACCGACGACAACGCGGCGAGGCGCGTGCCCAGACGCCGCCCGGCAGGCGGGGGTGTGAAGACAGGCCCTAGGACCGCTGCCAGAGGGCCGGTACGTTCGGCGGCTCCCAGCCGGCCATGGCGGTGTGCGCCTGGAGGCAGACGTAGGAGGCGCCGGAGTAGGTGACGCGGTCGCCCGCGGCGTAGGTCCGGCCCGGGGACCAGCTGCCGCCGGGCGGCGGGGTGGGCGTGCCGGTCGGGGTCCCGGTGGGGGTCGGCGTCGGGGTCGGCGTCGGGCTCGGGCTGCCGGGGGTCTGCGGGACGTCCAGGACGAAGTCGTACGAGCCCTCCTCGCCGGGGCCGGACTGGCGGACGTTCATCAGCAGCCGGGCGTCGAAGATGGTGTCGGTGTTGTTGCGGGGCTCGCCGGGGAAGTAGAGCTGGGTGGTGAGCACCGGCCGGCCGGGGGCCTGGAGCTTGACGTGCAGGTGCCGGGTGCGGCCGGGGTAGAGGCCGGGGACGATCGTGGTGAGCCGGAACGCGCCCTGGGCGTCGGTGAACTGGTGGCCGCGGAAGGTGTAGCCGGCGTTGTCGTAGGCGCCGCCGTCGTCGGCCTGCCAGAAGTCCAGCAGCACGCCTGAGATCGGCAGGCAGGCCCGGCCGAAGACGTAGCCGCTGACGGTCAGCGGGGTGCCGGGCCCGTCCGCGGACAGGTCGGCGCGCAGCGGGGAGTCGGGTTTGAAGTAGGGGCCCTCGGTCTGCTCGATGGTGGGCTCGTCGCCGTCGTGGCAGGCCGGGGTGGGGGTCAGGGCGCGGCCGCTGCCGGCCTGTTCGCGGGCGAGCGCGACGCCGCCGCCGAACAGCAGCGGGGCGGCGCCGAGCGCCGCGGCGGCCTTCAGGACGGTCTTGCGGCTGATCCTGCCGTCGGGGGTGGGCATGTGCCTGCTCCTTCGGGGGGCACGGATGACGGAAGCGGGGGGGTGGCCCTTGTCGTGGTGGGGGCATGACAAGGGCCGGACCGGTCGGCCGCCCGCGCGCGCCGGCGCGGCCACCGGTGGCCACCGGCAAACCTACGGGCCGTCCGGGCGCGCCGCGATGGACGCGATCCTGGGATCGTGGTGATTTCCGCCGACCCCGGTCCGGAACTCCCCCGGCGTCATACCGGTCTCCCGCCGGAAGAAGCGGCAGAAGTAGGCTGGATCGGCGAACCCTGCCTCTTGGGCCACCTGACGGACCGTCAAAGTCGTGCAGGCGAGCAGGCGTTTGGCCTCCAGGGTCTGCTGGCGGCGGATCAGCCCGCCCGGTGTGCGGCCGGTGGCCTGTTTGACGAGCGTCTGCAAGTGGCCCGGGGACACCCCGAGTTCCTGCGCACTGGAGGCCACCGAGTGCCGCACCCCGCCAGGCCGGGCGATCAACCGGGTGAAGGCGGCGGCCAGTTCACCCGGGCGGCCCGAGATCGCCCCCGGCTCGCCCGGGGAGGCGGCGCGCAGGGCGCGGACGATGAGGATGTGCAGACTGGCCTGCAGCACACCCTGGAATCCGGGCGGCGTGGTCAGGAACTCGTGCTCCATGTCGGCGAGCAGAGCGCCCACCGGGTCTGCCTGGTCGCCGAGGTCGAGGCCCGGCCGGGTGGCCAGGGCGCGCAGGGCGGCGAGGTCGCGCGGCCGGCCGAGCAGGAAGTCCTCGTTGAACAGGACGACCCGGCCCGCGAGTTCGTCCGCGTCCGCCCAGTAGTGCACCTGGCCGGGCGCGATCACGCACAACTGCGGTGGTGCCAGCGGCCGGTGGACCAGGTCCAGGACGTGCGCGCCGCGCCCGCCGGTGACGTGCACGATCTCGTAGAAGGAGTGCCGGTGGGGGAAGCCGGCCCGGGAGAGCGGGCCGATCGTGTCGAACGTGCCGATGGCGAACGGGAGCAGGTGCGGCAGCGGGACCTGGAGACGGTGCAGCGGCAGGTCCGGCGTGGCACGGGGAGTGGGGGTGGTCCGTCGTGCGTCCATCGGAGCAGTGTGCTCCGGCCCGCCTGACAGGTCCATACCACCGATTCAGCCGAAGGACACGCCCTAGACCGGCGGCCAGGGGATCGCGGGCCAGTCCTCGGACGGCAGCGGGTGCAGCCCCGTCCCGCGCAGCCCGTCCACCCGGGCGCGCGTCGCGGCCAGTTCGGCGGCCGTCAGGTGCGGGGCCAGGCGCGCACCGAGCTCGCCGTCCAGCTCCCCGGCCAGCCGGGCCAGCATCTCCAGCGCCTCGGCCGACAGCGGATCCCCGGCCCAGCCCCACAGCAGCGTGCGCAGCTTGCCCTCGGTGTTGAAGGTGACGCCGTGGTCGATGCCGTAGACCCGGCCGTCGGCCGCCGGGATCAGGTGACCGCCCTTGCGGTCGGCGTTGTTGAGGACCGCGTCCAGCACCGCGAGCCGGCGCAGCCGGTCGTCGTCGTGGTGGACCAGCAGCGCGGTGCGCCCGCCGCCGACCTCCGCCCGGACGATCGGCAGCCAGCCCGGCTCCGGGCCGGACGGGTCCTGGAGGGCCAGCAGCGGGTCGGCCTCCGGATCCGGTTCGACCCACAGCTGCACCATGCCGGGCCCGTGCGGTCCGTCGCGCAGCACCGTCGGCGGGACCAGCGCCCAGCCGGTGGCGGCGGACAGCTCGTACGCGGCGACCTCGCGGCCCGCGAGCGTGCCGTCCGGGAAGTCCCACAGCGGGCGCTCGCCGGCCACCGGCTTGTAGACCGCCTGAGCACTCAGCGAGCCGAGCGCGACGGTGCAGTAGAGGGCCGCATTGGAGGCCTCGGTGAGGCGGCCGTGCACCGTCAGCCCGCCCTCGCGCAACAGCGCCAGGGCGGTGGGCACGTCGGCGGCGAGGGCCGCGGCCGCGGCCGGGTCCGCCTGGGGCGGGGTCTCGGTGTTCAGCGCCGGTAGCCGTTCGCGCGCGGGCACAGGTGGCCCTCCGGGTCGAGCGGCAGGTTGCAGAACGGGCAGGGCTTGCGGCCGGCCGCGACGAGGTCCAGCGCGCGCTTGGCGAACACCCGGGCCATCGCACCGGACAGCCGCACGCGCAGCATGTCCGGGCCGTCGTCGTCGTCCTCGAACACCGCCTCGGCGGCCTCCTCGTCCTCCTCCTCGACCAGCGCCTGCGCCTCGACCACGAGGCAGCCGTCCACGCTGTCCCAGGCCAGGGCCATCGTGCCGACCCGGAACTCCTGCTCCAGCGGCAGGTCCAGCGGCGCGGTGTCGAGCAGGTCCTGCGGGGCGGCGGCCGGGATGGCGGGATCCCCGCCGCTGCGCCGCAGCGCCTCGTCCAGGACCTCCTCGATCCGCTCGGCGAGCGCGGCGACCTGGGTCTTCTCCAGCAGCACGCTGGTGATCCGGCCCCGCGCGCTGGCCTGCAGGTAGAACGCCCGGGCGCCGGGCTGGCCGACGGTGCCGGCCACGAACCGTTCGGGCTGGTCGTAGAAGAAGACCTGACGGGGCACGCTCTCGCTCCGGATCGTGTCGCTCTGATGCGGATCCGCCGGGGGGATCGCGCGGGATCGTTGGACTCGTTAGTCACCCTACGACCTCCGGGCCCCGCCGGGGGAGCCGAGCCGGAGGCCAGGGCCGGGATGGCACCCGGTGGGTCAGGCGGTGCCGCCGACCACGGCGTCACCGGCCGGCGCGGCCGGCGCCGCGCCGTGCCGGGGCGCGAGCGAGGCCAGGTCACCGGTGTCGCCCATTCTCAGCACGAAGGGGCGCTGCGGCGTGTAGCGGATCACGGTGACCGAGCACGGCTCGACGCTGATCCGCTGGAAGTGGTCCAGGTGCAGGCCGAGCGCGTCGGCGACGACCGCCTTGATGACGTCACCGTGCGAACAGGCCAGCCAGACCGCGTCGTCGCCGTGCTCGGCGGCGATCTTCCCGTTCCACTCACGCACCGCGTCCACCGTGCGGTGGCTCAGCTCGCGCAGCGACTCACCGCCGGGGAACGCCGCGGCGGCGGCGTGGTCCTGGACGGTGCGCCACAGCGGCTCCTTGGCCAGCTCGGCCAGCGGGCGACCGGTCCACTCGCCGTAGTGGCACTCGCCGAGCCGCTCGTCGACGGCGGGACCGCCCAGTTCGGGCCGGGCGGCGAGCAGCGGCTCCAGGGTCTGCCGGCAGCGCTCCAGCGGGCTGCTGACGACCTGCGCCAGCGGGATGCCGGCGAGCCGGTCCGCGAGCGCGGCGGCCTGCGCGCGCCCGGTGTCGTCGAGGTCCACCCCGGGCGTCCAACCGGCCAGGATCCCGGCGGTGTTCGCGGTGGAGCGGCCGTGGCGGACGAGCAGCAGGGTCGGCATGGGGCCTAGCCTACGGCCTCCGCGCGGGGGCGCGGGCGGCGGGCGGCTCTCCGTAGCGGGCTCGGTCCGGGGCGGGCCGGGGCCCCCGGGCCACACATGATCGTCCACTGCGCCATCTACCGCGACGGCCGTCTGGTCGAGGAGCTGCCCGGCCCGGCGGGCACCCGCGGAGCCGCCGCGGCCGCCGGGCCCGGCGGCTTCGTCTGGATAGGCCTCTTCGAGCCGACCGCCGAGGAACTCGGCCGGGTCAGCGCGGAGTTCGGGCTGCACCCGCTGGCCGTCGAGGACGCCGCGAGCGCCCACCAGCGGCCCAAGGTCGAGGCCTACCAGGGCTCGCTGTTCGTCGTGCTCAAGTCCCTCGGCTACCACCCGGACACCCGCGAGGTGACCACCGGCGAGGTGATGGTCTTCGTCGGCGCCGACTTCGTGCTGACCGTCCGGCACGGCGGGGACAGCCCGCCCGGCGGCCTGCGGCAGGCGCTGGAGCACCGGCCCGACCTCGTCACGTACGGCCCGAGTTCGGTGCTGCACTCCGTCTGCGACACCGTCGTCGACAGCTACGTGGACGTCGCCGCCGCGCTCCAGAACGACCTGGACGAGCTGGAGGCGGAGATCTTCGCCCCCGGCCGCACCGGCAGCGACGCGGCCGGGCGGATCTACGGCGCCAAGCGGCAGGTGATGACCGTCCGCCGGGCCACCGGTCCGCTGCTGGAGCCGATGTCGCGCCTGGAGCGCGGCGCCGCCTTCGTGCGCCCCGAGGCGGCGCCCTACCTGCGGGACGTCGCCGACCACCTGGCCCGGGTGAACGACCAGGTCGACGGCATGGACCGGCTGCTGTCCGACATCCTCGCCGCCAACCTGGCGCAGGTCAGCGTGCAGCAGAACGACGACATGCGGAAGATCTCCGCCTGGGCGGCGCTCGCCGCGGTGCCGACGATGATCGCCGGCGTCTACGGCATGAACTTCGACGACATGCCCGAACTGCACCAGCCCTGGGGGTACCCGGCGGTCCTCGGGCTGATGGCGGTCGTCTGCGTGGTGCTGCACCGGGTGTTCAAGTGGCACAACTGGCTGTAGGACCCGCTTGGCGCCAGGACACGTCCTAGGCGAGGCCGGCGCGCTCCAGGGCCTCGACTCCCGTGCGCAGCGCCTGGATCCGCTCGTCGAGGCCGAAGCCGCCGGGGGCCAGGGTGAGCGTGGTGACGCCCGCCTCGGCGTAGGCCTGCATGCGGTCGGCGATGCGGGCGGTGTCGCCGATCAGCGCGGTGGCGTCGATCAGGTCGTGCGGGACGGCCGCGGCGGCGCCCGCGTAGTCCTTGGCCAGGTACTTCTCCTGGACCTCGTCGGCGGCCTGCTCGTAACCCATGCGCCGGGCGAGCTGGTTGTAGAAGTTCTTCTCCTTGCTGCCCATGCCGCCGATGTACAGCGCCGCGTAGGAGCGCAGCGAGTCGACGCCGGCCTTGATGTCCTCGCCGACCACGATGTTCACCGTCGGGCAGAGGTCGAAGCCGTCGAGCGTCAGCCCGCTCTTCTCGCGGCCGGCCCGCAGCGCGTCGAGGGAGAGCCCGGCGTGCTCGGGCGAGAAGAAGATGCCGAGCCAGCCGTCGGCGATCTCGCCGGTCAGCTCCAGGTTCTTCGGGCCGATCGCGGCGATGTACAGCGGGATGTGCTCGCGCACCGGGTGGACGGTCAGCTTGATCGGCTTGCCCGGGCCGCCGGGCAGCGGCAGCGTCCAGTGCTGCCCCTCGTGCACCAGGCGCTCGCGGGACATCGCCTTGCGGATGATCTCCACGTACTCCCGGGTGCGGGCGAGCGGCTTGTCGAACTTCACGCCGTACCAGCCCTCGGAGACCTGCGGGCCCGAGACGCCGAGGCCGAGCCGGAACCGGCCGCCGGACAGCGTGTCCAGGGTCGCGGCGGTCATCGCGGTCATGGCCGGGGTGCGGGCCGGGATCTGGAAGATGGCCGAACCGACGTCGATCCGCTCGGTCCTCGCCGCGACGAAGCTGAGCACGGTCGCCGCGTCCGAGCCGTACGCCTCGGCCGCCCAGCACACCGAGTAGCCCAGCCGGTCCGCCTCCTGGGCCACGGCGATGTTGTCGGCGTCCATGCCGAGTCCCCAGTAGCCGAGGTTGATGCCGAGTCGCATGTGCCGAACCTTCCAGTCGGGTGGGCTTGGTGGTGAGGGTAACCGGGTGCCCCGCGGTGATGCTACTGGTCGGTAGCGGCGGATCCGGCCACCGCGCCGCAGGCCGCCCGTCGTTGATCGTCCTGCGGGTCTGCGCACCTGTCCGTGCACCGGCCGCTACGCTCAGCCGACGTGGGGAGTCCCGTTCCCACCTGCGCGTTCACAGGGCCATCGGGGGCGCCCCGGGCCCGCCGAGTGGAGGGCCCGTCGGATGGAACATCGTCACCTCGGCCGTACCGGCCTTCAGGTCTCCCGGCTCGGCCTCGGCACCATGACCTGGGGCCGCGACACCGACGAGCACGAGGCCGGCGAGCAGCTCAAGGAGTTCGTCGACGCCGGCGGCAACCTGGTCGACACCGCCGACGTGTACGCCGACGGCGGCGCCGAGTACCTCCTCTCCCGCCTCACCGACAGCCTCGTCCCCCGCTCCGAACTCGTCATCGCCACCAAGGCCGGCAGCGTCCCGGAGTCCCGCCGCCGCTTCGACTGCTCGCGCGGCCACCTCCTCGCCGCCCTCGACGCCTCGCTGCGCCGGCTCGGCACCGACTACGTCGACCTGTGGCAGGTGCACGCGTTCGACCCCGGCACGCCCGCCGAGGAGACGCTCAGCGCCCTCGACATCGCCGTCAACTCCGGGCGCGCCCGGTACGCCGGGGTCTGCGACTACAGCGGCTGGCAGCTCGCCAGGGCCGCCACCTGGCAGAGCGCGCACCACGGACGGACCCCGCTCGCCGGGGCGCAGCTGGAGTACTCGCTCCTCCAGCGCGGCATCGAGCGCGAGGCGCTGCCCGCCGCCCTGGACGCCGGGGTCGGGCTGCTCGCCTCGTCGCCGCTCGGCCGCGGGGTGCTCACCGGCAAGTACCGGCACGGCGTCCCGCAGGACTCGCGCGGCGCCTCGCCCTACCTGACCGGCTTCGTCCAGCCCTACCTCGGGGAGCGCTCGCGGCGGATCGTCGACGCCGTCGCGACCGCCGCGGACGGGCTCGCCAGCAGCCCGCTCGCGGTCGCCCTCGCATGGGTACGGGACCGGCCCGGGGTGGCGAGCGCGCTGGTCGGGGCGCGGACGGCGGCACAGCTGCAGGCGGCGCTGTCGGTGGAGGCGCTTACGCTTCCGGGTGAGATCCGCGGCGCGCTGGACGACATCTCGTCCCCGGTGCACCGCTACCCGGACCAGGGGTGGACCGAGCTCTGACCCCTGTCGAGCAACACACGCAGTGGAGTGACCTTTGGAGCGGACGATGAGTGACACGGAGAACGGCGCTCCGGAGGCCGGCTCGGCGGGTCCGGTGAGTCCGGCGGGTCCGGTGAACCCGGCCGACAAGGCCGCGGCGATCGCCGAGCTGGCGCAGCGGATCCGCAGCGTCGGGCCGCAGGCGGCGGCGCCCGCTTCGGCGGGCGCTCCGGCAGGTGCTCCGGCAGGTGCTCCGGCAGGTGCTCCGGCGGGTGGTTCCGCCGCCGTGCCGCAGCCTGCCGCGGGCTCCGGCCCGGCTGCCCCGTCGGCCGCCGCCGCGTCGTCCGCGCGCGCCGACGGCGGAGAGCAACCGGCCGACGCCCTGCGCGCCGCCGCCGAGGTCCTCACCGCGGGCGGCGCCCCCGCCGAGCTCGCGGCCGCCGCCGTCGCCGAGTTCGGCGACGACGCCGCCGAGCGGCTGCGGGCGGACCCGTGGGCCGTGCTCGGCCTGCCCGGCGTCCGCCCGGAGCACGCGGACCGCTTCGCCCGCGCGCTGCTCGGCCCCGACGCCGAAGCGGGCGACGCCCGGCGCGCCCAGGCCCTCGTGCTGTGGCTGCTGGAACAGGCCGTGCTGCGCGGGCACTCCGCCCTGGAGCTCGCCGAGGTCGCGGCCGGGCTCGAACGCCTCCGCATGCCGGAGCCGGCCGCCGCGATCCAGGCCGCCGTCGAGGACGGGCGGGTGCTGCCCTTCCAGGAGGAGGTGACCGGGCCCGAGGCGCACGGATCGGGCGACGAGGACGACGAGCCGCCGACCCGGACGCTGCTCGCGCTGGAGCGGCTGGCGATGGCGGAGGACAGCCTCGCGGAGGGCCTGCTCCAGCTGATGGCCACGTTCGTGCCGGGCGAGGACCCCGACGATGCCGAGGACGTCGCCGCGGCGCCGGAGGATGAGGGCGGCTCGGAGGACGAGGCTGCCGCTTCCGAGACCGACGGGTCCCATGACGAGGGCGCTCAGGACTCCGCCGCGCCCGCTGAGCCAGCCGAGGCCGCCGAGGCCGCCGCGCCGGCCGAGGCCCCCGCCCACGCCCCCGGCCCGACGGCGTGGGCCGCCGCCGCCGAGGCCGCGCCGTCCTCGTCCGCGACGGCGCTCGTCCGGGCCGTCGCCGACAGCGCCCTCGTCCTGCACACCGGCGGCGACGCCGCCCGTGCCGAACCGGCCGCGCTGCTCACCATCGCCGCCGGCCTCGGGCTGCGCGCCTGGGCCGCCACCTGGACCGACCAGGGCCGCGCCGCCTTCGCCGCCCTCGCCGGGCCCGACGCCCGGGTCGTCACGCTCGCCGAGCTGCTCTCCGGCACCGGCGGCCCCGGCCGCTCGTCCGACGGCACGCTCGCCCTGGACCTCCTGGTCGTCCTCGACGCCCCGCTGCTGGACGTCGAACTCGCCGCCACCGTCCTGGAGTCGCTCGCCGACGGCACCCGGCTGGTGCTCAGCGGCGACCCCGGCCAGCTCTGGTCGGCCGGCCCCGGGCGGTTCTTCGCCGACCTGCTGGCCGCCAAGGTCTGTCCGGCGGTCGCCTCCCGCACCCCGGACTTCGGCCCGATCGGCGAGCTGGTCTCGGGCATCGGCATCGGCGAACTGCAGCCGGTCGAGGCGCCGGACAAGGAGGTGGTCATCCTGACCGCCAGGGACGGCGCCGAGGCGGTCCACCGCGCCGTCCAGCTGCTCACCGACTCGATCCCGCGCGCCCTCGGCATCCCGGCCGAGGAGGTCGTCCTGCTCACCCCCGGCCACGGCGGCCCGGGCGGCACGCGGGCGCTCAACGCCGCCGCCAAGGCCCGGCTCAACCCCGGCCCCGGCCGGTTCGGCGGCTTCGACCCGGGCGACCGGGTGGTCGAGTCGCCCGCTCCGGGCATCACCCGCCCGGCCCGGGTGCTCGACGGCGACGCCGCCGGGCTGCACCTGGAGTACGCGGACGGCACCCGCCGGACGGTTCCGCCCGCGGACGCCGCACGGCTGCGGCACGGCTGGGCGCTCACCGTCCACCAGGCGCTCGGCCGGCGCTGGCCCGGCGCGGTGGTCGTGCTGCCGGAGGACGCCGGCCCGGCGCTGACCCGGCAGTGGGTCTACACCGCCTTCGGGCGCGGCGAGCGCCACCTGTCCGTGGTGCACGCGGCGGGCCCGGCGCTCGCCCAGGCCGTCGCCGAGCGCCCGGCGCAACCGCGCACCACCCGGCTGCGGGCGATCCTCGCGGAGAACGCCGCCGCGGAGTACTGAGGCCCGGCCCGGAGAACGGGGACGGGAACGAAAGAGAGCGGGCGGCTCCCACGCCGTGGGGGCCGCCCGCTCGCACGTCCTGGCCGCGTCAGTCGTCGAGGTCCTCGTCGTCGTAGACCTCGCTCACGTCGAACCGGCAGATGAGCAGCTGCGGGTCGGCGTGGTCGAAGGGCTCCGGCAGCCACTCCCCCGGCTCGGTCGGCTCGGCCGCCGCGACCCAGAGCGTCGAGTCGGCCTCCTCCAGGCCGAACTCCTCGCTGCGGGCCGCGATCTCGTCCGGCTCGTACTCGCCGAACAGCACACCGATCGCGGCGTTCACGCCGCCCTCGCCGCCCCCGCCCGGGGTGAGCGACTCGTCGAGCCGCTCGGCCTGGGCGCGCAGCCGCTTGGGGTCGACGACGTGGTAGTCGCGGCGGATCAGCACGCTGATCGCCTCGGGCTGTTCGGGGCCGTGGTAGCCCCCGGGGCCCTCGTCCCCGGGGACCTCGAAGGGGGTGACCTCGTCGTAGACCTCGTACAGGAGTTGGTCGTAGGCGATGGCCGCCGTCGCGAGCTGCTCGTAGGCGGCGGACACAGCGGGATCATCCGCTGCGCTGGGGCTTGACACCGCTTCCAGATGACGGTCGATGGCGGCCTTGACCGCCTCGGCGGCGGCGCGTACCTCGGCAATGGTGGGCTGCGCGGCATCAGACATGGTGCAGACGCTATCTCCCCGCGGTGTCGGTACGCACAGCGGTTGTCACCTACACCCGCGATTTCACCGCAACTTCCCCCCTGATGTCCGATCTGCTCGCTTTCGTCCCCGCGCGAACCCGGCGCACGAGGAGTGCGGACGGCTCACCTCGGCCGTTCACGGACGGCTTCGCGCGCCGGGATCGGGGTATCCCGTCCACAGGAGCAACGGAACTGATGCACAGTCAGCGGAGGGGGTGGCCGGGCGGCCGTCCAGCGCCCCCCGGGCGGCCCGTCGGCGGCCTCCGGGACCGGGCCGGCCGGCGGGAGGTCGACCGGAAATACCCGGGCCCGCTGTCGGAGCCAGGCCGTAGGCTTGCAGGCAGGCGAACCTCAGGAGGAGCGTTTTGACCCCACCGAAGACGGTCCGGCAGCCGGAGTACGAGTACCAGTCCCTGCGCATGCCGCGCGGCACCTCGCGGAACGCGGCACGCCAACTGCTCACCGAGCACGCCGAGTACGGACACTGGGAGCTCGACCGGCTACGGCTCTTCCCGGACGGGAGCCGGACGGTCCGGCTGCGGCGGCGGATCATCCGGCAGGTCCGCAACTGGTGACGGGCGGGGCGGCCCCGCACCGGACGGCCGGTACGGGGCGGCCGACCACACGGCGCACCGCACCGCTCGGCGCACACCGCTCAGGGCACACCACTCAGCGCACACCGCTCGCGGCACGGCTCAGGACTCGATTCACGGCACGGTTCGCGCCCGGCGTCCACGCGCCCGCGGCCGTCCGGTCCTCCCGGAGGCCGCGGGCGCGCGTCGTTCCGTGCCCGGAGCGCCTCAGCGGGCGCCGGCGCGGGCCCGGCGGTAGAGCACGCCACCGCCGAGCAGCAGCGCGAGGCCGGCCGCGCCGAGCAGCTCGACGTCGCCCGCGCCGGTCGACGCCAGCTGGCTGCCGGTGGCGGCGGCGGCCGTGGTGGCCACGCCGCTCGTGTGGGCCGCGGCCGGGACGGCACCGCTGCCCGGTCCGCCGCTGCCGCCACCGCTGTTGCCGCCCGCGGCCGACCCGACGGCCGGGGTGGAGGCGGCCGGGGCGCCGGGGGTGCTGCCGGTGGACGAGCCGCCGGTGCGGCCGCTGCCCGGCGAAGTCTCACCGCCGCCCTGCGGCGGGGTGGTGGACGGGGCGCCGGACGGCGGGGTGGGAGCGTGGCTCTCGGGGCAGTCGTCGGTCGGCCGGGGAGCCGGCGGCGCGACGTTGCCGCAGGCGTTGCCGAAGGCCGGGTTGCCGACGCCGACGACGTTCACCGAGTTGCCGCAGGCGTTGACCGGGATGTGCACCGGAGCCTGGACGCTGTTGCCGGAGGCCACGCCGGGCGAGTCGGCCGCGGTGCCGGACGCCGAGGCGCCCGAGGCGGAGGAGCCGCGGGTGGCACCGCCGTTGTCGCTCTTGCCGCCGCCCTGACCGCCCCCGCCGCCCTGGTGGCCGCTCGCGTTGGCGCAGTGGTTGCCGTAGGACGGGTTGAGCGCGCCGACCACGTCGACGGTGTTGCCGCAGGCGTTGATCGGCACCTCGACCGGCACCTGCACCGAGTTGCCCGAGGCCACGCCCGGCGAACCCGCGGCACCCCCCTGCGCCTCGGCGCCCGCGTAGGCGTAGCCGGCGGTCGAGGCCAGGACACTGCCCGTGGCCACGGCCGTGAGGATCCCCTTCTTGGCTACATTCCTCATGTATTCCCCTGACGTATGACGTATCCGTATGACGTATCGAAACGACGTGACGACCTTCCGAACGTCCGAAAGTCGGACTTTCCGAATATCCAGATATCCCGCAAGGTCTTCGACTGCACAGGAGTAAACGAGACAGTCACGGCGAGGTTGGGCCGAACGCATCAGCTTCACCCGATCGAGTGGACGCGTCCGTTCGCCGTATCCGGGCGCCCCGACCCGCCGCCACCCTGGCCCGCCTCAGAAACGCAAGAACCCCCGGCGGCGGGGAGTCCCGCCGCCGGGGGCCGAGCTTCTGAGCCTTAGAAGTTGGCGCAGTGGTTGCCGAACGTCGGGTTCAGAACGCCGATCACGCTGACGGTGTTGCCGCAGACGTTGACCGGGACGTGAACCGGGACCTGCACCAGGTTGCCGGAGACCACACCCGGCGAGGCGACCGCAGCACCCTCGGCCGCCGCACCGCCGTGGGCGGACGCGACACCGGCGGCGGCGAGGACCAGCCCACCGGTGGCAGCGGCGACGGCGGCGATCTTCTTGACCTTCATCATTCCTCCTGTTTTGGCATCGCAACCCGTTCGGCGGGCTGCACAGGGATGAACGACGGTGTGGCAAACGGGGTACGGAACAGATTTGCCATTCACCCGCAACGGTGAGGACTCGCACACATGACCACCGCCGAATTCCAAGCAGGATCGTTTCTGTCGATCTCCCCGACCGCGTCCCAAATCATTAGCTCCGACAATGCGGACGGGGCCCCCCCCCCCCCCCCCGGGGGGGGGCGCGCCCCCCGCCCCCCCCCCCCCGCCGGCGGGGGCCCCCCCCCCGACTCGGACGCCGGCTCGGCTCGGCGGGCCCGACTCAGCAGGCGTCGATGAACCGGTCCAGCACGCGCACGCCGAACTTCAGCCCGTCCACCGGCACGCGCTCGTCCACGCCGTGGAACATCCCGGCGAAGTCCAGCTCCGGCGGCAGCTGGAGCGGCGCGAAGCCGAAGCAGCGGATCCCGAGGTCCTGGAACGACTTGGCGTCCGTCCCGCCCGACAGGCAGTACGGCACCGCGCGGGCGATCGGGTCCTCCGCGCGCAGCGCCGTCTGCATCGCCTCGACGAGCGCGCCGTCGAAGCTCGTCTCGATCGCCTTGTCCGAGTGCAGGCTCTCGCGCTTCACGCGCGGGCCGAGGACGCTGTCCAGCTCGGCCAGGAACTCCTCCTCGTAGCCGGGCAGGAAGCGCCCGTCCACGTGCGCGGAGGCCTGGCCGGGGATGACGTTCACCTTGTAGCCGGCGCCGAGCATGGTCGGCTGGGCGGTGTTGCGCAGCGTGGTGCCGATCATCTTGGCGATGCCGCCGAGCACCCGCAGCGTCTCGTCCATGTTCTCCGGGTCCAGCTCGACCCCGAGGGCGTCGGACAGCTCGTCCAGGAAGGCCCGGACGGTCTTGGTGATCCGCAGCGGGAACGTGTGCCGGCCCAGCCGGGCGACCGCCTCGCACAGCTCGGTGATGGCGTTGTCGTCGTTCTCCATCGAGCCGTGCCCGGCGCGGCCCTCGACCGTCAGGCGCATCCAGTGCATGCCCTTCTCGGCCGTCTCCACCAGGTAGAGGCGCACCTGGTCGTTGACCGTGAAGGAGAAGCCGCCGACCTCGCCGATGCCCTCGGTCACGCCCTCGAACAGCTCCGGGTGCTTGTCCACCAGGAACCGCGCGCCGTACGTGCCGCCGGCCTCCTCGTCCGCGACGAAGGCCAGCACCAGGTCGCGCGGGGGCTTGCGGCCGGTGCGCAGCCGGTCGCGGACGACGGCGAGGGTCATCGCGTCCATGTCCTTCATGTCGACCGCGCCGCGGCCCCACACGCAGCCGTCCGCGATCTCGCCGCCGAACGGGTCGTACGTCCAGTCGGCGGCGTTCGCCGGGACGACGTCGGTGTGGCCGTGGATCAACAGGCCCGGGCGGGACCGGTCCTCGCCCTCGATCCGGACGACGGTCGAGGCCCGCCCCTTGGCCGATTCGAAGATCTGCGGTTCGACGCCGAACTCGGCGAGCTGCTCGGCCACGTACTCGGCGGCCTTCCGCTCGCCCGGCCCGGAGCCGTCCCCGTAGTTGCTGGTGTCGATCCGGATCAGATCGCGACAGATCCCGGCGACCTCCGACTCAGCCGTCACCCTCGGCGTCGCCGACTCGCTCCGCTCGCTCACGGTCACTCCTCGTCTCTGGCCCGCACCCGCGCACCAGCGCGCCACCCCCGGGATCTGCACCCGGGCCGTACGAGCACGTCCGCCCATCCTCCCGCAGGCCCCCATCGGGATCCACCCCCCGCACGGGCCCGAAACCCCCTGGTCACGCCCCCGCCACACGCCGTCCCTTGCCCGTGTCACCGCCCCCGCTCCCCCGCGCGGAACCGTTTTGGGAACGCAAGCCGATCTTTGCTACAGTTACATCTGTCAGCGCGGCCGACGGAAAGACGGAAGCCGCAAGGACAACACCCGGTCCGGGTGGCGGAATGGCAGACGCGCTAGCTTGAGGTGCTAGTGCCCTTTATCGGGCGTGGGGGTTCAAGTCCCCCCTCGGACACGGAACATCCCCTCGGGGCTCGCGAGAGCACCGGGGGGATTTCGCGTTTTCCGGGGCCGTTTCCCAGCCGTTTCCGGGGAGCCGTGGGGCGGGTGGGGGTTGCGGACATGACATGGACACCCTTGCCCAACGGAATGGTCTAGTCCACACTGGCCGTCGGCCCGGGAGGGCCCCGGGGCGGGCGGACGAGGGGGAGGCCATGGGGGGACGGGACGCGGCGCCGGGGCTCCCTTGGGACGGTCCGGAGACGGGGGGCGAGACGCTCGGCGCGCAGGTGCAGGGGCACCGGCGGCGGGCGGGGCTCAGCCAGGAGGACGCGGCCGCCCGTGCCTCGATCAGTGCCCGGGCGCTGCGCGACATCGAGCGCGACCGGGTCAACCGGCCGCAGGCCGGAACGCTCCAGCGGCTGGCCACGGCCCTCGGGTTGAGCGGCGCCGACGTCGACCGGCTGCTGACCGCCGCCCGCGCGCGGCCGGCCAGGAACACCGGCCGGCTGCGGTTCCTGATCCTCGGCCCGCTCGTCGTGCAGCGCGACCGGACCCCGCTCGCGGTCACCAGCCCGATGCAGCGCCGCCTGCTCGGACTGCTCGCGCTCAAGCACCCCGAGCCGGCCACCCAGCAGGAGATCGCCGAGACGCTCTGGCCCGCCGGCCCGCCCGGCTCGCGGCAGAGCCTCGTCCACACGTACGTCAGCCAGGTCCGCCAACTGCTCGAACCCGCCGCGCCCAGGGCCGGCGCGAAGCCCGCCGTCGCCCGCACCCCCACCGGCTACCTGCTGGAGGCCGCCTGGAGCCAGCGCGACCTCGGGCACTTCGACGAACTCCTCGCCCGCGCCAAACGCGCGCTCGCCGCGGCGGACCCCGTCCTCGCGTACGAGTCGCTCACCTGCGCCCTGGAGTGGTGGCGCGGGCCCGTGCTCGCCGACGCCGACCCGGCCTTGCGCAACCACCCCGCCGCCGTCGCCGCCAACGAGCAGCGGACCGAGGCCGTCCTGCTGCACGCCGACGCCGCGCTCCGGCTCGGCCGCCCCGAGGACGCCGTGCGCCGGCTGTGGGAGATGGTGCGGGAGGAGCCGCTGCACGAGGGCCTGCACGCCCGGCTCGTCCTCACCCTCGCCAGCTGCGGCGAACAGGCCGCCGCGCTCAAGGTGTTCACCCGCTTCCGCGACCGGCTGGACGAGGAACTGGGCATCGCGCCCAGCGAGGAACTGCGCGAGGCGCACCTGCGGGTGCTGCGCCAGCAACTGCCCCGCGCACGGCGCACCGGCACGGACGAACCGTGGACCCCTGCGGCACCGGGCCCGGCCCCCGCCGTCCGGCCGGCCCAACTCCCCGCCGAGGCCGGGGCGTACGTCGGCCGCCGCCGCCAACTCCGGGAACTGGACGGTCTGGTGGCCCCGAACCCGGCCGTCCGGCAGAAGGTCGTCGCCGTGGTGGGCGCGCCGGGCGTCGGCAAGACGGCGCTCGCGATGCACTGGGCGCACGCGCGGCGCGACAACTTCCCGGACGGGCAGCTGTTCGTCGACCTGCGCGGCCACTCCCCCGTGCCCGCGCTGCGCCCCGGCGACGTCCTGGCCCAGTTCCTCCGCGCCCTCGGCGTGCCGCCCGACCGGATGCCCGCCGACGAGGACGAGGCCGTCGCGACGTACCGCACGCTGCTCGCCGACAAGCGGATGCTGATCGTGCTGGACAACGCCCGCGACCCCGAGCAGGTCCGGCCGCTCATCCCCGGCGCGCAGGGCTGCGGCGTCGTCATCACCAGCCGCACCCGGATGGCCGGGCTGGTCGTCAGCGACGGCGCCCGGCAGCTGGCCCTCGACGTGCTCGGCCCGGACGACGCCCTGCGGCTGCTCGCCCACACCGCCGGCGCCGAGCGGGTCGCCGCCGAGGAGGAGGCCGCGCGGGCCCTGGTCCAGCTGTGCGGCGGGCTTCCGCTCGCGATCAGGATCGCCGCCGCCAACCTGCACGCCCGCAACACCGGCATCGCCGTGTACTGCACCGAGCTCGCGGGCGACGACCTGCTCAGCCGGCTGCGCGTCGAGGGCGACCGGCACGCGACCGTCAAGGCCGCGTTCGACCTCTCCCACCGTGCCCTGCCCGAACCGGCCCGGCGGATGTTCCGACTGCTCAGCCTGATGCCCGGAGCGGACGTCACCGTCCACGGCGCCGCCGCCCTCGCCGACACGACCTCCGCCGAGTCCGCCCTGCTCATGCACCGGCTGACCGATGCTCACCTCGTGCAGGAGCGCTCCCCGGGCCGGTTCGGGCTGCACGACCTGCTGCGCTCCTACGCCCGCGAACTCGTCGTCGGCGACGAGGTGCACGGCGCCCGCGAACGGCTCTTCGAGTGGTACCTGCGCCACGCCGAGGCCGCGGCCCGGCTGCTCGACCCGACCAGGCCCGCGGCCGGCCCCGGACCGGCCGCCGCCACGCTCGTCCCGGACCGCGCCCAGGCGGCCGCGTGGCTGGACGCCGAACGGGACAGCCTGGTCGGCGCCGTCCTGCACGCGGCCCACTCCGGCTTCCCCACCGTCGCCTGGCGCCTCGCCGAGAGCCTGCACGGCTACCTCTCCCGGGGCATGTACACCATCCAGCGGCTGCGCGTCGCCACCGCGGGGCTCGCCGCCGCCGTCACCGACGGCCGGCTCCGCGCCCAGGCCACCGCGCAGTTGCAGCGCGCCGACTGCCACTGGACCCTCGGCAACAACGCGCTCGCCGTCACCCTCTTCGGCAAGGCCCTCGACCTCGCAGGGCGGGCCGAGTGGCCGGCCGGCCAGGCGATGGCGCTGCGCCGGATCGGCGCCGCCCACCAGGAGAACGGCAGCATGCGCCTGGCCTCCGACTACCTCTCCCGGGCCCGCGAGCTCACCGAACGCGCGGGCGGCGCGGGCACCGCCGACGACCTCACCGACCTCGGCCTGATCTGCTGGAAGCTCGGCCGCCTGCCCGAGGCCGCCGACCACTTCACCCGCGCCGCCCGGCTCTACCGCGACCTCGGCTCCGTCCGCGGGGAGGCGATCGCCCACACCAACCTCGGCATCGCCCACCGCGCCATGGGCCGCTCCCGGGAGGCGATCCGGGTGGCCGGCGCCGCACTGGCCGTCCACGAGGCCACCGGCAACCGGACCAGCGAGACCGTCGCCCTGAGCTGCCTCTCCCGCGCCCACTCCGACCTCGGCGACCACCGCACCGGCCACCGGCTCGCCGAGACCGCCCTCGCGACCGCGCGGGCGCTCGGCAACCGCCGGCTGGAGGCGAACGCCGCCTTCGTCCTCGCGATCGCGCTGGAGCGGGCCGAGCGGCTGCCCGAGGCCGCCGACAGCTACCGGCAGGCGCTGCACCTCGCCGAGGTGGTGGACGACCGCTTCCCGCAGGTGTCCGCGCTCGTCGGCCTGGCGACCGTCCAACGTCGGCTCGGTGAGCAGCAGTTCGCCCTGCTCACCGCCCAGCAGGCGCTCGGCCTGGCCCGCGAGTCGGAGTTCCGGCTGCTGGAGGCCTGCGCGCTCGACGTGCTCGCCCACGTCCGCGTCCTGCTGGGCGACCCGCGCACCGGCGCGGACCTGGCCGCGGAGGCGCTCGCGCTGCACCGGGAGACCGGCCACCGGCCCGGCGAGGCGCGCAGCCACCACGTGCTCGGGCACGCGCACGCGGCGCTCGGCGCGCCGGAGGAGGCGCTCGCGCACCGGCGCGCGGCGGAGCGGATCGGCGAGGAGACGGGGACCGGGGCCGTCCTCTGAGTCACGGCCGAGCCCTCACGGCCGGGGACGGCGGCGCGGACGGAGCGGGCGGGCGGACCACACGAACAGACCGCACGGACGGACCACGCGAACAGACCGCGCGGGCAGACCCGTTGGCGCCGGGACAACTGCTCCGGAAGTTGCGGCCACTTCTTCCGGTCGCCCGGCCGCCACCCGCCCGCCCGCCGGATCGCCGAGCTCAGCCCCCGTACGCGGCCCCCGCCGACCGGAAGTTCCGGCCGCACCGCCTCTGGTGCGACTACAGCCGGTCCAACAGCCGCCCTCCGTACCGTGATCCAGAACCCCCCACACGACCGCCGCGATCCATGAGGTGACACGTTGCCACAGCTCACGGTCGACTTCGCCGGTGCCCGCCCCGCACGGTCGGGCCCCCTCTCGTTCGGTCACGCCAACATCGTCCGTGCGATCAGCATCGACGACGACCCCACGCGCCTGAACCTGGCCATGGTCTTCGGCGTCCCCGCCGACGGCGGCCCGGACCGGATCGCCGCCCAGCTGCGCACCTTGCTGGAGCGCCACGAGTCGCTGCGCACCACGTACGTCCTCACCACCCCGCCCACCCAGCGGGTCGCCGCCTGCGGCACGCTCGCGGTCGAGCTGGTCGAGTCGGACGGCGACCCCCTGGGAACGGCCGAGCGCACCGCCCGCCGGCTGCGCGCCCGCCCCTTCGACCTGGAGTCCGAACTCCCCTTCCGCGCCGCCGTGGTGACGGCGGACGGCGTCCCGAGACAGCTCGTCTGGGTGGTCACCCACGCCGCCATGGACGTCGCCGCGTGCGAGGTGCTGCACGCCGAGTGGGCCGCGCTGTGCGCCGGCCGCGAGCTGCCGGAGCCGCCCGCGCTGGAGCCCGTCGACGTCGTCGGGCTGGAGCGCTCGGCGTCCGTCCAGCGGATCGGCGCGGGCGCCGTGCAGTACTGGGGCGCCCAGATCGGCCGGGTGCCGCAGGCCGTGTTCCCGCCGCCCACCGGCACCCCGGCCAAGACCGACTGGCTGCACCCCGGCCTCGCCGTCCGCTCCACGGCCGCCCCCGCCCAGCTGGCGGCCGTCGCCGAACGGACCGGCGCCAGCGCGTCCACGGTGGTGCTCGCGGCCCTCGCGGTGCTCGTCGGCCACCGCGCCGGGCACGGGACCGTCGCGGTGACCTCGCTCTCCGGCAACCGCGTCGTCCCCAAGCTGCGCGGCTTCTTCGGATCACTCGCGCAGGACGCGCTGCTGCCGCTCGACCTCGACGGGCCGACCGGCTTCGACGACGTCGTCCGCCAGGTGCGGGCGGCCGGGCTGCCCGCGTACCGGCACAGCTGGTTCGACCCGACCGCGGTCTGGCGGGCCATCGAGGCGGCGAGCACCGAACGCGGCATCTCCTTCGCCCGCGACCTCGTCTTCAACGACATGAGCGCGCTGGCCGCCGCGGCCGGCTCCCCCGACGAGTCCGCGCGCGGCCGGCTGCCCGGCGTGTGGATCCCCGGCCACCAGGAGCCCGCCGTCCCGGAACCGGGGCTCGGCGGCAGCGTCGGGTGGGTGCCCCCCGAGGACGTGCCCTGCCGCTTCTTCGCGTGCCTGTACCGGCTCACCGGGGAGTTCGAGCTGACCCTGTGGCTCGACCCGCAGACCCTGGCCGACGCCGAGGCCGAGGAGTTCGGGCGCGCCCTGCTGCGCCTGTTCGCGGCCGCCGCCGAGGAGGACGTGGCGCTCAAGGAACTGCCCTCGCTCACCACGCTCGCGCCGGTCGAGCGCGGCCCCGGCTGGTACCTCAGCGACCGCTCCTGGGTGGAACTCGCCGCCGTCCGGACGCTGCTCGCCGAGGTGCTGGCCGGCACGCCGCACCTCGTCACCGCCGAACCGGACGACGACCTCGGCCACCGACTGGTGTGCCACCTCCCCGGGCCGGCCGACCCGCGCGACGTCCAGCGGCGCGCGCTGGCCGCGCTCCCCGGGCGGGTCCGCGCCATCACCCCGCACCGCTACGTGGTGCACGACGGCGCCCCCGAGCCGGCCCGCGCCGACGACCCGCGGGCCTGGGCCGGACTCCCGGTGCTGTCCGACTCCTCCGGCCGCCCCGCGGAAGGCGACCTGACGTGAGCGCCACCGACACCAGCGCCGACGAGGCGAGTTCCACCGGCACGGGCGCCGAGGACGCCGGTGCTCCCGGCGCCGCCCTGTGGTCCGCCAACTTCCGCCGCTACTTCGGCGCCCGCACCGGCTCGCTGCTCGGCGACGCGATGCTGCCCGTGGCGCTGTCCGTCGGCGTCCTGGACAGCGGCTACGGCACCGCCGGGGTCGGCTACGCGCTGGGCGCCTGGATGGCGGCGCTCGCCATGGGCGTGCTGTTCGGCGGCGTGCTCGCCGACCGGTTCACCCCCCGCCGGATGATGGTCCTCGCCGACCTCGTGCGCCTGGGCATCCAGGGCGCGCTCGCCGTCGCGTTCGCCCTCGGCACGCCGTCGCTGGCCGCCATCGTCGCGCTGCAGTTCGCGAGCGGCCTGGCCACCGCGCTGTTCCAGCCCGGGGTGGCCGGACTCGTCCCGCAGGTCGCGCAGGACGTCCAGCGGGCCAACGGCGCGCTGCGGATCGCCGAGTCGCTGGCCGGGGTGGCCGGGCCCGCCCTGGCCGGGGTGCTCGTCAGCTTCTCCGGGCCGGCCGTGGTGTTCGCCATCTACGCCACCACGTACGGGATCAGCGCCGCCTGCCTGTTCGCGCTGCGGCTGCCGCCGCGCGCGGGCGAGCCGGCCGGGGAGTCGTTCCTGCGCCAACTGGTCGAGGGCTGGCAGGAGTTCCGGGCCCGCTCGTGGCTGTGGGGCGTCATCTCGGTCTTCCTGCTGTACGGGTGCTTCGTGGCCGGCCTGTCGCTGCCGGTCGGCACCGACCTCGTCGTCGCCGCCCACGGCTCCACGGTGCTCGGCACCGGCCTGGCCGCCATGGGCGTCGGCGGGCTGGTCGGCGGCGCCGTGGCGATGCGGCTGCGCCCGGCGCGGCCGCTCGCCTTCGGCACGATCGGGTGGGTGCTGTTCGCGCTGTACCCGCTGACGGCGGCGGTCCGGCCCGACGTGGTCGTGCTGTGCGTCGGCTGGGGCCTCGCCGGGGCCGGTCTGGCGCTGTGGTCGGTCCTGTGGGCGACCACCGTCCAGACGCAGATCCCGGGCGACCTGCTCAACCGGGTCTACGCGTACGACGTGGCCGGCTCGCTGCTGTCGATGGCCCTCGGCCGCGCGCTGGCCGGGCCGATCGCCCGCCTGACCGGGGAGCGGACGCTGATGTTCGCGTCCTTCGGCGTCGGGCTGGCCTGCAGTGCCGTCCTGCTCGCGGCACCGGCCGTCCGCAGGCTGCGCGCCGCCGGACCGGGCGGCGGACGACCGGACGAGGACTGAGTGGAGGCGATCATGGCACACGCGGCACCGACCGTACGGCAGGACTCCGCGAGACACCCCGGTGAGCCGGACCAGTTCGTGGTCTGGCTCTACGAACGGGCCCTCGGCCGACCGCACTTCACCCCCGCCGGGATCGCCGCCGAACTCGGCCTCCCGTTCCCCAGGGTCCTGCGGGCGCTCGACGAACTGCGCGAACTGCGCCTGGTGCGGCCGGCCGAGGACGGCGGGAGCCTGCTGGTCGCGGTCAGCCCGGACACCGCCCAGGTCGAGCTCCTGGTGCCGCTGGAGCGGGCGATCCACGACCAGCGGCGCCGGCTCGCCGGCTTCAAGGGCCAACTGCGCTCGTTCGCGGCCGCGTTCGACAAGCAGGCCAAGACCCGCACGGAGAGCGTGGTGATCACCGACGACCCGCAGGAGCTCCGGCTGCGGCTCCTCGACGCGGCCCAGCGTTGCACCGAGGAGTTGCTGGTCATGCAGCCCTGCGTGGCGCAGGAGACGGCCGAGCTGCGACTGGCCCGGCCGCTCGTGCTGGAGGCGCTGCAACGCGGCGTCCGGGCCCGGGTGCTCTACCCGCACACCGCCCGCGGCGACGCCGGGACGCGGGCCCACATCGGCGCGCTGATGGCGGTCGGCGGGCAGGCCCGCACCACCAAGGAGGTGCACGACCGCTTCCTGGTGTTCGACCGGCAGGTCGCGTTCATCCCGGCCGGCGAGGGCGACGCGATCGCCGTCGTGTACGACGGGGCGGTGGCGGCCTTCCTCGGCGGGCTGCACGAGCGCTACTGGGCCTCGGCCTTCGAGTTCGACTCCGCGGCCGGCGGCTACGCCGGGACGATCGAGGAGGTGAAGGCGACCATCCTCGAACTGCTGGCCTCCGGTGCCAAGGACGACGTGATCGCCCGGCGGGTGGCGATGTCGGACCGCACCTTCCGCCGCCACCTGGCCGCGATCATGCAGGACCTCTCCGCCACCAGCCGGTTCCAGGCCGGCGTGCTGGCGGCCCGGACCGGGCTGGTCGGCCCGACGCCGAGGAACGCCGCCTGAGCCGACGGGCCGCGCCGGTGCCCCGGCCGGGTGGGTCCACCGTGCTGCGCCCCCCGGCACCGGCACCCGGCGGGCGGGCAGCGGGACCCACCACCGACCCTCTCCGCACCACACCCGGCCCCGCTCCTCCGAGCGGGAACCGTCCGCTGCCCGGCCCGAGCCGCGGGGGGGGGGCGGCGCCCCCCGCGCGGCCCCCCCCCCCCCCCCCCGCGCCCCCCCCCCCCCCCCCCCCCCCCCCCCCCCCCGCCAGACCACAAGCTCGAACGC
>NZ_JBHWGV010000090.1:35079-39181 GCF_042732955.1 Kitasatospora sp. NPDC059747
ACAGGCCGAGCCCCCCCCCCCCCGCCCCCCGCGGCGGGGCGCCCCCCCGCCCCCCCGCCTCCCCCCCCCCACCCCCCCCCCGGTCCCGGCCCCGCGACAACCGGACGACCCTCCGATGAAAGGAAACCGATGTCCACCGCCCTTCAGCACCACCTGTTCGCGAGCGACGACGGCGGCAACGACCTGCCGTACGTCCTGTCGCTGCCGGACGGCTACGCCGACGCGGCCGAGCCCTGGCCGCTGCTGCTGTTCCTGCACGGCGCCTCGGAGCGCGGCGAGGACCTGGCCGGCATCGCCGCGCACGGCCCGCTCAAGCGGATCGAGGCCGGCGCGGACCTGCCGTTCGTCGTGGTCGCGCCGCAGTGTCCCTCGTACAGCACCTGGGCGGCCGAACTGAGCGCGCTGGCCGCCCTGGTCCGGGAGGTGGCCGACGCCCACCGCGTGGATCCGGACCGGCTGTACGTCACCGGGCTCAGCATGGGCGGCACCGGGACGTGGGCGCTCACCGCCCGCTACCCGGGCCGGTTCGCGGCCGCGGTGCCGATCTGCGGCTCCTGGCTGCCGGAGGCCGCGCCGCGGATCGCCCACCTGCCGGTGTGGACCTTCCACGGCGCCGAGGACCGCAACATCCCCGTCTCGCACACCGAGAAGATCGTGGCCGCGCTGCGGGAGGCGGGCAACCCCGTCCGCTTCACCCGGTACCCGGACACCGGGCACGACTCGTGGACCAGGACGTACGACGACCCCGAGGTGTACGCCTGGCTGCTCGCGCAGTCCCGGTCGGCCTCCGGGGCCCTGACCGGGCGCGCGGACCCGCTCGGCTCGAACCCGCTCGGCGTGGACCCGGCGGCGCCGCTGGACGTGCTGGTCTTCGACGGCGGCTTCGGCGACGGCTACGTCCGGGACGCCGAGGAGCGCTACCGCACGGCGTTCCCGCACGCGGAGGTCGCGCACACCGCCGCCGCCGAGATCCGGCCGCTGCTGGAGCCGCGCCTCGCCGACGGGAGCCCGCCGGACCTCGTGGACAACACCGGCCCGGCCTCGGTGGCCACCGCCGAACTGGCCGCCGCGGGCCGGCTGACCGACCTGCGGCCGCTGCTGGCCGCACCGGCCTACGACGATCCCGGCCGGACCGTCGCCGACACGCTGATCCCGGCGGCGATCGCCAAGGGCCGGTTCGGCGGGGAGGAGGTCTGGGCGCTCAACCACGCGTACACGGTGTTCGGCCTCTGGTACTCCGAGTCGACGCTGGCGAAGCACGGTTGGGAGTACCCGCGGACCTGGGACGAGATGCTCGCGCTGTGCGAGGAGGCCAAGCGCGAGGGCATCGCGGGCTGGACGTTCCCCGGCAAGTACCCGTTCTACCTGCAGTGGACGCTGTACCCGTTCATCGCCAAGATCGGCGGCCCCGAGGTGCTGCGGGCCATCGACAACCTGGAGCCGAACGCCTGGCACCACGACGCCGTCCGGCAGGCCTTCGAGGCGTACCACGAACTCGCCGTCCGCGGACACCTGCTGGCGGGCACCGCGGACCTCGACCACCTCCAGGCGCAGACCGCGTGGACGGCCGGGAAGGCGCTGTTCATCCCGAACGGCTCCTGGGTGGAGAACGAGGCCAAGGACACCACGCCGCCCGGCTTCGACATGGCCGTGGCCCCGCCCCCCGGGCTCGGCGACACCGACCGGATGCCGTTCGGGACCATCTGGGCGGCGGCCGGCAGCGCGTTCGTCGTCCCGCGGGCCGCCCGCAACCCGCAGGGCGGCCAGGAGCTGCTGCGCGTCCTGCTCGGCCGCACGTCGGCACGGGAGTTCACCCGCCGGGTGTCCTCGCTGACGGTGGTCGGCGAGGCCGCGGACGACCTCGAACTGCCGCCCGGCCTCGCCTCGGCCCGCGACCTGCTCAAGGCCGCCGGCGAGCACATCGTCGCGCCCCGCACGGACTGGTACCAGGACCTCAACCGCGAGGTGATCGCCGGCTACATCGGCGAACTGACGACCGGCCGGCTGAAGCCCGCCGAGGCCGTCCGGCTGATCCAGCAGGCGGCGGACCGGACCGCCCAGGACGGTTCCGTCACGAAGTACCGGCACCCCTGAGCCGTCCGCTCCCCCTCTCGGGGACCCGGTCGCTGACCTAATTCGGCAGCCGGTTCCGGGCGTTGAGGAAGGTCTGCACCAATCCATAGCCTGGAGGCACACCACAAAGCCCCCGAGGCGAACGGAGACATCGCCCATGGTCAGCGATGTGATCGAGCGGAACGGCCGGTTCCAGGAAATCATGGACCGCCTCACCGTCAAGTCGATCGACGACTACTACAACCCCTACCGGCTCTTCGAATGGCCGGACCGGCTCCCCGAGAACACCTGGTGGATGAGCCCCGAACTCACCACCACCCACGGCACCGAGCTCGCCGAACGGCTCACCCCCGAACAGCTCCACACCCTCTCCAAGCACGAGAGCATCAACTTCTACAGCCTCAACGTCCACGGCATCCGCGAACTCCTCACCGAGGTCGTCAACCGCATCCACACCGCCGGATTCGAGACGCCCTCCGAGTTCTTCCACCACTTCATCGGCGAAGAGAACGAACACATGTGGTTCTTCGCCGAGTTCTGCCTGCGCTACGGCAAGAAGATCTACCGCCAGCCCGCCGCCGGCACCGAAACCCCCACCCACGGCACGAAGACCGAAAGCCTCCTCGTCTTCACCCGCATCCTCATCTTCGAAGAACTCGTCGACCACTACAACGCCACCATGGCCACCGACGAGCGCCTCCACGACACCATCCGCGCCATCAACCGCATCCACCACCAGGACGAATCCCGCCACATCGCCTTCGGCCGCGAACTCGTCGACCTCCTCTACCAGGACCTCAAGCAGGACGCCACCGAACAGCAGCTCGACGACATTTCCACCTACCTGCGCCGCTACCTCACCCACAGCTTCGAATCCCTCTACCACCCCCAGGTCTACCGCGACGCCGGCCTCGACAAGCCCCACGAGGTCCGCCGACAGCTCCTGGAATCCCCCGCCCGCGCCGAAGCCGAACGACGCACCTTCCGCAAGACCGCCAAGTACCTGGAAAAGACGGGACTCATCCGATGAACCGCCTCACCGGCCACGACGGGCAACCCGCCCTCGCCATCCTCGGACCGCCCGCCACCCGCCTGCTCCAGGAACTCGACCAGACCTTCACCACCTGGGCCCGGGCCGCCGGCGCCCAACCCATCACCCCGCCCCCGCTCTACCCGGTCACCGACCTCGAGAAATTCGACGTCTACACCAACTTCCCCCACCTCGCCTGGACCGCCGCCCCCCTCGACCTCACCGGCGAACCCCGCAAGCCCGCCGGCGGACGCTTCACCCCCGACGCCCTCGCCGACGCCCGCTACGGCCTGCCCCACGCCACCTGCTACGGCGCCTACCTCTACTACGAGGGCACCACCGTCCCCGACGACACCCTCGTCACCCTCGTCAACCGCTGCTTCCGCAGCGAGGACCACTACGACGGCCTGCGCCGCCTCGCCTCCTTCCAGATGCGCGAGATCGTCGCCATCGGCACCCACGAGCACACCCAGCAGGTCCTGCACCACTTCACCGACCGCATCCTCGCCTTCGCCGCCGCCCTCGGCCTCGACCTCGGCAAGGCCCCCGCGAGCGACCCCTTCTTCCAGAACGACGGCGCCCGCGCCCTCCTCCAGAAGCTCAACCCCGTCAAACACGAATTCCAGTACGGCGACCTCGCCATCGCCTCCGTCAACACCCACCGCAACTTCTTCGGCGAACGCTGCGACATCACCCTCACCACCGGCGAACACGCCTACACCTCCTGCACCGCCTTCGGCCTCGAACGCTGGATCGCGGTCCTCACCGACCACTTCCACGGCGACCTCGACCAGGCCGCCGAAACCGTCCGCACCGCTCGAAAGGAACCGGCATGAGCGCCACCGGCATCGACAAGGTCCGCGACTGGATCCTCGGCCGCCACCCCGGCCGCACCGAACTCGCCCCCGACGTCAACATCATCGAGAGCCGCCTGGTCGACTCGCTCGCCTTCGTCGAGCTCGTCTACACCATCGAGGACGCGGCCGGCATCGAGATCGA
>NZ_JBHWGV010000091.1:0-6272 GCF_042732955.1 Kitasatospora sp. NPDC059747
CAGTCCGCGCCGGCCGAGGCCATCTTCGAGGCCGGCAGGGCCTGGCCCAGGCCGTAGGAGCCCGAGCTCGGGTTGGTCGCGGTCACGTTCCAGCCGGACTCGTGGGAGATGATCTGGCTGAACGAGGCCAGCTGGTTCGCCGGGACGATCTGGGCGGCGATGGCCTGCGGGGAGGCGGTCGCGGCGTTGGCGGCGGCGGGCATCACGCCGGCGGCCAGGGCGGTCAGACCGGCGGCACCGGCGAGAACGGCGGCAGAGGTACGCATACGGAGCTTGAAAGCGGGCATGAAGAACAAGACCTCAATCAGGTTGGGCCGGGTCGCGCCCCGCCCAGGACCACGGCCGGACAGGGGCCGACGGTTGCGGGGCGCGACTCGGCGGTAAGCCGTTCACCGGCGGGACAGGAGCCGGTGCGGCTGACGACGAGAGCCATTGTTGCCAGACCGGATCGGCCACCGCCAAGACCCCCTCGGTACGATCCGCGGTCGTACATCGGCCGACCGCCATCGATTCGCAGGGGTGATCGCCGGGGCCGTTCGGATGCACTCCGACCTGGCCGGATGTCCGGCGCTGGGCGAATTGTCGGGAACGGTGGGTCCGCCCCGGCGGCACTACTACGGCCCGTCGTCGACTGGGATTCCCTGTGAGCGCAGTCACCGTTTAGAACCGGGGTGACGTGACCCGGCGGCCCGCGACGGCCACTTTGCGTACAGACGATCTACCCTCCGGTGAGACCGGGGCCACACGCTCTCGGTCACCGAGAGCGAGGATCGCCCAGCCGACGGTGCCGAGCGGCCCGCGCGGCGAACCGTTCCGCCTCCGGAACCACCGCGAGCGCGCCGAGGGCCGTTCCGACGGCAGCCCCGAGCCGCTCACAGAACGTGTCCGGCTCCTCGGCGGCGTCGGGCCGTTCCGGCACCACCTCGTCCACCAGGCCCACCCGCGCCAGGTCGGCCGCGCCGATGCCCTGCGCCCGGGCCAGCTCGGCCGCGTGCGCGCCGTCGCGGTGGACGATCGCGGAGGCGCCCTCGGGCGGCAGTGGTGCGAGCCAGGCGTGCTCGGCGGCGATCACGCGGTCCGCCGGGAGCAGGGCCAGCGCCCCGCCGCCCGAGCCCTGGCCGAGCAGGACCGCGAGGACGGGGGTGCGCAGCGCGAGCAGGGTGGTCAGGCAGTGCGCGATCTCGACGGCGACGCCGTCCAGTTCGGCCTGCGCGGACAGTTCGGCGCCGGCCGTGTCCACCACCGTGAGCAGCGGCAGGCGGAGTTGCTCGGCCAGGCGGGCGCTGCGGCGGACGGCCCGGAGGTCGGCCGCGGTGAAGGGGCGTTCGTGGTCGGGCGTCCCGCGCTCCTGGCCGACGACGAGCACGGGCTGCCCGCCGAGGATCGCGAGGGCGCGGACCAGCGCTCCGGACCGGCCTCCGGGGGCGTCCAGCAGGACGAGTTCCGCGGCGGTGCGGCGCAGCAGTTCGCGCGTGCCCGGGCGGTCGGGGCGGCGGGTGCGGCGGACGGAGTCCCAGGCGTCGGCGGGGGGCTGTGGTTCGGTGGCGTTCTCCCTATATACGTGCTCGCCCGGGTTCTCCCCTGCGTCGTCCCCCGGGTTCTCCCTATATAGGGGAGTGGTGGAAGCTGCGGGATCCGTGGAGAGAGGAGAGGGGCCGGCTGTCAGGACGGCGAGGGAGCGGCGCACCACCTCGCGCAGTTCCTCCGGCGGTACGACGGCGTCCACGAGCCCGCGCTCCGCCAGTGTCTCGGCGCGCTGGACGTCGGCCAGCAGCTCGACGCCGCGCAGCTCCTCGTACACGCGCGGGCCGAGGAAGCCGAGGCGGGCGCCGGGCTCGGCGAACACCAGCTGGCCGAGCGTGCCCCAGGAGGCGAAGACGCCGCCCATGGTCGGGTTCCGCAGGTAGGTGAGGTAGGGGAGGCCGGCGGCCCGGTGCGCCTGGACGGCGGCGGTGATGCGCAGCATGCAGAGGAAGGCGGCGGATCCCTCCTGCATGCGGGTGCCGCCGGAGACCGGCAGGGCGAGCAGTGGCAGCCGCTCGGCGGTGGCCCGCTCGACGGCCCGGGTGATCCGCTCGGCGGTGCCGACGCCGATCGAGCCGCCGAGGAAGCCGAACTCGGAGGCGACGAGCGCCACCGGCCGCCCGTCGATCAGGCCGGTGCCGGTGAGGACCGCCTCGTCCAGGCCGGTGCGCTCGCGGGCGCGGGCGAGCGAGGCGCGGTAGCCGGGGTCGGCGGGGTGGGGGTCGGCGGGCTCGTCCCAGCTGCGGAAGCTCCCGGGGTCGACGAGCAGCCCGATCAGCTGGTGCGCCGTCAGTGCTGTTCCCGTGCCCATGCCCGCCCCCACTGGTGATCGTCCTGCGCTCTGCGCACTCTATGCGGCCCGAGCGGGCCGGGGCGGAAGCGTCGCGAAGGTGTGAGCAAGTCGGGGATGCGCGCTGGGGATGCACGTCGGAGACGCACGCCGGAGATGCACGTCGGGGCCCTGCCGGGAATGCATGGGGAACGCACGGTTCCGGTGGGGCAGGGTCGGTTCGTGAACGGTCTCTCGGAGGGTGCTCGGAGTGTTACCGAAACGGTCGGAGACTTCGTCAAGTCGCCTGCTGGGCAGGCAAGTTACCGGTGGGTAAAAAGTTGGCTCAGGCCTTCCGGATGGGCCGGTGGCTCGCCAGACTGTTTGTCATGACCCGCACTCTACGCGCGTGGAAGACCCGCGCTGCCGCCGTCACCGCCGTCGCCCTGATGACCCTCGCGCCCGTCGCCGTCGCCACCGAGGCGCACGCCGACGTGAGCGGCTCGGTCTGCCTCTCCGCGCTGCCGCCGGAGGCCACCGACACCCTCAACCTGATCGCCACCGACGGTCCGTTCCCGTACTCCCAGGACGGCGTGGTGTTCCAGAACAGAGAGCAGGTGCTCCCGAGCCAGTCCTACGGCTACTACCACGAGTACACCGTCATCACGCCGGGCGCCCCGACCCGCGGCGCCCGCCGGATCATCACCGGCCAGGCGACCCAGGAGGACTACTACACGGGCGACCACTACGCCACGTTCTCGCTGATCGACCAGACCTGCTGAGACCGTTCAACTGAGACCGTTCAACTGAGACCGTTCTCCTGAGGCCGTTCAACTGAGGCCGGTCTCCGCGTGACCAAGGGCCCCGGCGGCTTGCCTGCCGCCGGGGCCACCGGCCTTGCCGGGCAACGGAGTTCGACGTCGGGCCGGTCAGCGCTCGGACGGTCCCCAGTCGGCCACCGCGAGCTCGTCGCCGACGCGCAGCGTGCCCGGGCGCAGCACGGCGAACTTGGCGCCGAACACGACCCCGCCGTCCGCGGCCCGCCGGTAGCGGGCCAGGGTGCGCAGCGGCTCCGGGCCGGCCTTGGCGCCGGTCGACTGGTCGACGAGCGTCACGGCGCACCGCACGGCGAGTTTGGCGTAGGCCAGTTCGGCCCCGCCGATCGTGAGCCGGCGGGCGAGGTCCTCGGTGTGCGGCTCGGTCCAGCCGGTCACGACGATGTTCGGACGGAACCGGTCCGCCGCGAGCGGGGGTTCGCCGGTGCGCGCGTTGTAGTCGTCCAGTGACTCGCGGGAGAGCAGGTGGACGGCGCAGCTGTCGGCGTACCCGGAGGTGCCGGGGACGAGCCCGTCGGTGACGCGGTCGTGCTCCGGCGGCACGCGCACCAGCCGGCCGTGTGCGCCGAGGACCTCGGACAGCCAGGCGGCCGCGGCGTCGCCCTGGTCGATGCCGCGGAACGGCGCGCCGAACAGCTCGACCGGGCGCCGCGGCCCTTCGGTGTCCACGGGCACGGTGAGCGCCTCGACTCCCGGCGCCTCCAGCGTCAGCCGGCCGCCGTCCGCGGAGACGGACGGGCGGACGGTGGCGAGGGCCCGGTCCCGCCGCTGGGAGCGGAACACCCCGTCCTCGTCCACGACCATGAACGCCCGGTCGTGCGTCAGCCCGGCGGTGGTCAGCTCGGCCTGCTCGACCGCGATCCCCGCGCACCCCTTGATCGGGTAGTACCTCAACTCCGCCACAGCGGCCATGACTTCCCCCGTCGTCCCGTTCGTTTCCGGCCAGCGTAGTTGATCATCGATGGCCGTCCGGGACGGCCCGGCGCAGGTTGGGAGTGGCCCCGGCGGCGGTCTTCCCAGGGACGGCCCCGGCGGCGGCCCAGGCATCAGGGGCGCGTACGGAACGTCCGTCGGCGCGTCAGGGCTCCGTCAACGGGGATCCCTTCGGCTCCTCCGGCCGTTTTGCATGTGACGACACGGGCGGCGCGCGTACGAAGCGCACGGGCCGCCCCCGAGCGGAAGGCGGACGGGCCATGGCGGGCAGCGGCAAACCCGGGGCGGCGGGCTTCGGCGACGGCGATCACTTCGGCGATCACTTCGGCGACCGCAGCGGCGACCGGATCGTCGTCGGCCTCAGCGGATCCCTCGGCAGCCTCGCCGCCCTCCACCATGCCGTCGCCGAAGCCCGCCGCACCGACGCCGAGGTCCTCGCCGTCCACTGCTGGACCCCGGCCGGCGGCGAGTCCGCCTACCGCCGCACCCCCTGCCCGCCCATGCTCACCGCCGGCCGCGACACCGCCGTCGCCCGTCTCCGCCAGGCCCTCGACGAGGCCTTCGGCGGTGGCTACGCCGGAGTGCGGCTGCGCTGCCTGGCCGTCCGCGGCGAAACCGGCCACACCCTGGTGCGCTGCGCCGACCGCCCTGGCGACCTCCTCGTCCTCGGCGCCGGCAGCCGCGGCCGGCTCGGCCGCCTGCTGCACCCGTCCGTCACCGCCTACTGCGTGCGGCACGCGACGTGTCCGGTGCTGGCCGTGCCCAAGCCGCCGCTCCAGCGGGAGCTGGAGGCGCTGGAGCGCAGCCACGGCGTGAGCCTCGCGCCGGCCGGGCAATAGGCCGGCACCGGGTCAGGGCGCGGCGATCCGGGCGGCGGCGTCCGGCCAGTGCGGGAGCATCTCGCCGTCCCGCTCGTCCATCATCACGTGCTCCTCCCACCACGCGCGCCCGTCGAGCCAGTCGGCCAGCCACCGGGCGAGCGACGGGCAGTCCTCGAACCAGGTGTCCGCCGGGTCCTCGGGCCCGGCGTTCGGCTCGTGGAGGAGGACGGGGGCGCCGGGGCGCAGGCAGTCCACCACGGCCGACATCGCGCAGCCCCAGTCGAGCACCGACACGACGCCGACCGGCCGGCCCCCGGGCGCGGTGCGGCGCGGGTTGGCGGCCACGATCCGGCGCAGCGGCCAGAGCAGGTGACCGTCCGGGCCGTATCCGCCGTCGCCCACCTCGCGGTAGAGCCGGACGAGCAGCGGCGGGAGGGCGAGGCCCAGGGCCGCCTCCACCGCCGCGACCGACTCGGCCGTGGCGGGCGCGGCCGGCGGGGTGCCGTCCGCGACCGCCCGTCGGCGAACGCGCGCGATCAACTCGTCCTCGTCGACCGGCATTCCGTCCATGGTGAGGATCGTGGCACGGCCCTACGACAGTCCGGCCGCCTCCGCGAGCACGGCGGCGACGCGGCGGCCAGCGTCCAGTGCGCTCCCCGCGGTGGCGGGCACGCAGCGCTGCGCCTCGGGGCTGTACTGCGTCATCACCGTGCCCGCGTGGTCGGTGGGGAGTTCGAGCAGCTCGGCGGAGGTGGCCACGCCGGCCAGCAGTCGGGTGTGCTCGGGCCCCAGCACGTCGTCCTCGGTGCCGTGCACCAGCCAGAGCGGGACGGGGGAGGGCGCCTCCGCCAGGAGCTCGACCGGCACGACGCCGTTCGTGACGGCCGGGCGGGCGTAGCTGGAGGAGATGCCCACCGCGGCGATCGGCCGTGGTCCGGCGGGAGTGCCGGGGCTGATCGCCACGGCGACGGCCTCCCGGCCGCCCAGCGACCAGCCGGCGAGGACGAGCCGGTCCGGGTCGCCGCCGAATTGCGCGGCGGCGTCACGTGCGTGCGCGAGGGAGGCGAGCAACTCGGCCCGGCCGCCGTCCTCCCGGTCCGAGCGCCAGTCGGGCACGAACACGAGCAGCCCGTGCCCGGCGGCCTCCCGCGCGAGCGGCCGCAGGACGTCCCGCTCGTCCGGCCCGCGGCCGTGCCACAGCAGGACGACGGGCACCGGCCCGGCTGTCCCGGCCGGCGGGCGGTGGACGTCCACCGGCCTCCCGTCGGCGTACTCGACGACGTCGAGGCGATCGAATTCCATGCTGGTCATGCGGTGTTCCCCTCCGGTTCGGGCCATGGCCGCCGACCTGGTACTGTACTTCTCGTCGCGAGGGAGATGATCTCTCGT
>NZ_JBHWGV010000091.1:6369-30398 GCF_042732955.1 Kitasatospora sp. NPDC059747
CGTCAGGCGTCAGTGGTGCTACCAGAGCACGTCCTACTTTCAGTAGGGAGAGTCCGTGCGATCCGGGCCTGGCGCTCTATTGTCGGACGAGGTCCGGTACCCATTCGGGTGCCGGGCCTTGTTCGCTTTTCCGGGGCTTTTCCGGTGGTGTGGGGCGGGTTTCGCGGCAGGGATTTCGACCTGCTAGTGTTCTTCTTGTCGCGAGGGAGATGATTCCTCGTCAGGCGTCAGTGGTGCTACCAGAGCACGTCCTACTTTCAGTAGGGAGAGTCCGTGCGATCCGGGCCTGGCGCTCTATTGTCGGACGAGGTCCGGTGCCCATTCGGGTGCCGGGCCTCGTTCGCTTTTCCGGCGAATTCCCCCGGTCACGCCGGCTGGCGGTCGGAGCCCAGTTCGCGGGAGATCCGCAGGCCGGCCTGGGCGACCACCGGGCCGAGGGCGCGGACGCGGGCGGCGGTCATCCGGGACGTCAGGCCGGAGACGGACAGGGCGGCGGTGACCTCGCCGGTGTGGTCGAAGACGGGCGCGGCGACGCAGCGGACCTCGGGTTCGTTCTCGCGGTCGTCGATGGAGTAGCCGCGGGCCCGGATCCGGGCGAGGTCGGCGCGCAGCCGGGTCTCGTCGGAGATGGTCCAGGCGGTGACCGGGCGCAGGCCGGCGGCGACGACCTCGGTGACGGCCTCGTCGGGCAGCCAGGCGAGGATCGCCTTTCCGGTGGCGGTGCAGTACCCGGGGGCCCGGCTGCCGACGCGGGAGGCCATCCGCACGGTGGTCTCGTCCTCGACCTTGTCGAGGTAGACGATGCCCGGCGCCTGCCAGACGGTCAGGTGGACGGTCTCGCCGGCCTCGCGCTGGAGGCGGCGCAGGTGTTCGGCGGCGACGCTGCGCAGGTCGAGGGTGGAGAGGTAGGCCTGGCCGAGCCGCAGTGAGCCGTGGCCGAGGCGGAACCAGCCGGTCTCGCGGTCGCGTTCCAGCAGGTGCTCGTCGAGCAGCGGGCCGGCCAGGCGCAGCACGGTGCTCTTGTTGAGGTCGAGCGCCTCGGCGAGCTGGGCGAGCGGGACGCCGCGCCCGTCGCCGTGGTCGCGGACGTGGCCGAGGACGGCGAGGGCGCGGCGCAGTGACGAGGACTGGTTGCGTTCGGGCGCGGGCTTCCTGGGCCCTGCTCCTGGGTCCGTCATGGCTCAGAACGTACCCGTTCGCGCGCGGATCGCCGCGTTCTCAACACAACGTTGTGCAGTGCAAAACTTCGTGAACCGCCTCTTGTTGGCCGCGAGCGGCCGCGCCTAACGTCCCTGCCATCGAGCAGGCGACGGCATCCCCCGCCCGTCGGAACCCGCCCTGCCGTACCCCCGCAACCCACCCACCACCGGCCCCGGTCAGGGCCTGCTTCGACGTGCCCGTCCCCAGCGGCGCACGTCCCGGCGGCAGCTGCCGGGAGGGGAGGTCTCCACCATGCGACTCATCGGACGGACGGCCGCGGCCGCCGTGCTCACGGCCGGGTGCCTGGCCGCGGCGGCCTGCGCGCCGGGCACTTCGGCGCCGGCCGGTGCCGGGGCCGACGACCGGACGGGCGCCTTGCGGGTCTGGTTGTTCAACGAGGCAGGCAACGCCGCGAAGGAGGCCGTGGTCGGCCGGGCCGTGGCCGAGTTCCAGGCCTCCCACCAGGGCGTCACCGTCGACGTCGGCTACATCGACACCGACGCCTCGGCCCGCGCCGCGAAGATGAAGGGCGCGTTCAACGACCCCGGCAGCGCCCCCGACCTGGTCGAGTTCGGCAACACCGACCTGCCGGGCTACGTCGCCGCGGGCGGTCTCGCCGACATCGGCGCCGACCTGGCCGGGTGGCAGAGCAAGGGCGACCTCGACCCGGTGATCGCGAAGACGGCCGTCGTGGACGGGAAGACGTACGGCGTGCCGTGGTGGGTCGCGGTGCGCTCGCTGTACTACCGCACCGACCTGTTCACCGAGGCCGGGCTCGCCCCGCCGACGTCCTACGCCGAACTCGTCGCCGCCACGCGGCTGGTGTCCGGCCTCGCGGGCGCGGTCAAGGACTGATCGTTCCGCTCACCGGTGGACGAACGCGTGGGCCTCGCGGGCGAGTCCGTCCCAGGTGAGGGCGGAGGCCGGGTCGAGCGCGAACCACTCGCGCATCGGACGGCCCTTGCCCGCGTCGAAGTGCTCGCCCTCCCCGGCGGCGACGAGCTCGTCCACGCGGGCGCGGGGGAGCTTGAGGACGAGGCGGCCGGCCGACAGCATCGCGAAGATGTGGCCGTCGGCCTTGAGCGCGTCGGAGCCGAAGCGGCGGCCGGTGCCGGGCGGCTCCACGCCGTCCAGGCGCGTCAACTCCTCTACCAGGGAGGCGAATCGCTCCTCGGGAGTCGTCTTCTTCGTCATGCCGGTCTCCTTGCCGTGCCGGTCTCCTCGTCGTGCCGGTCTCCTCGTCGTGCCGGCTTCCTCGTCGTGCCGGTTTCCCGGTCGCGCTGGCTTCCTGGTCGCGCTGGCTTCCTCGTCGGGTCAGGCCGCCTCTGCGGACTCGTCGGGCGGGACGGCGACCAGGGTGAACACCGCGCCGCCGTCGTCCCGGACCAGCGACGAGCGGCCGAACGGCGTCGGCTCCGGGCCGGAGAGGACGGTCCCGCCGAGGGCGCGCACCCGGTCGGCGGCGCGGTCCGCGTCGTCGGTCGCGAACGAGGTCAGCCACGCGGCGCGGGCGTCGTCCGAGGGCGAGGGCCCGATCCCGCCGGCCGGGAGGCCCTGGGCGCGGAACACGGTGTAGCCGTCGCGGGGGTGGTCGTGGGTGAGGCCGAACACCTGCCGGTAGAAGGCGCGCGCGGCGTCCGGGTCGGGGGACAGGTGCTCGTTCCAGGTGAGCGTGCCCGGTTCGTTGACCAGCCCCGCGCCCGGGACCGGCCCGCCCTGCCAGAGCCCGAAGCGCGCGCCCTGCGGATCGGCGGCGAGCGCCGCCCGGCCCTGGTCGGGCACGTCGTACGGCTCGCGCAGGAGCCGCCCGCCGGCCGCGCGGACGGCGGCGGCGCTGCGGCGGACGTCGGGGGTGGCGAGGCAGGTGAGCCAGGCGGGCGGCTCGGACGGCGGCCCGACGGCCGCGACCTGGGCGCCGTGCAGCGTGGCGACGGCCTCGGCCGGGCCGGTCGGGACGAAGTCCCAGCCGAACAGCCCGCGGTAGAAGCGCCGCGCCCGCTCGACGTCGGGCACCGCGAGCGCCACCCAGCAGGGGACGCCCTCGCGGTACCTGCCCGCCTTCGGCATGCCGCCTCCTGCGCTCGGGCCCGCGTTCGGGGACCGTCCCCTCCGGCCAGCCTCCACGCCCGGTCCGCCGACGGCAACCGGGGTTCAGGCCACGCCGCGCGGCCGGAACTGGACGCTGATCCGCGGGCCCACCGGCCGCGCCGTCTTCGGGATCGCGTGCTCCCAGGTCCGCTGGCACGAGCCGCCCATCACGACGAGGTCCCCGTGCCCGACCGGGTGCCGCACGACGGCGCCCCCGCCGTACCGGGGCCGCAGGAGGAGGGCGCGCGGCTCGCCGACCGACAGGATCGCGACCATGGTGTCCTCGCGGTTCCCGCGCCCGATCCGGTCGCCGTGCCAGGCGACGCTGTCCCGCCCGTCGCGGTAGTAGCACAGGCCCAGGGTCCGGAAGGGCTCGCCGAGCTCCTCGGCGTAGTGCGCGCTCAGCGCCCCGCGCGCCTCGGCCAGCACCGGGTGCGGGGCCTCGGCGCCCTCGGGGAAGGACGCGAGCAGCCGCGGGACGTCCACCATGCGTTCGTACATCTCGCGGCGCTCCGCCCGCCAGGGCACCTCCGCCGCCAGCTGTTCGAACACCCGGTCGGCCCCGCGCAGCCACCCCGGCAGCACGTCGAGCCACGCCCCGTCCCCGAGCACCACCCGCCGCACGCCCCGCAGCGGCCCGAGGCGGACGTCGTCGCCGGGGTCGTCGAACAGCGAGGGCTGGAGGTGAACGGTGCCGGGCATGGCACCAGCGTACGCCCCCATTCGAACGCGTGCTCGAATATGAGGGCCAGTGGGGTCAGCCGTTGCGGTGGAGGTCGCACTGCTGCTGGATCGCGCTCGGGGCGTCGCTGCTCACGATGGAGACGTGGGGCGTCGGGCCGACGGCGGGGGCGTCCTCGGTGGTGCAGACGAGCTGCTGGATGGCGGTGGTGCTGAGCGAGGCGGTCGGCCAGGACAGGCGCAGCGTGACGGCGCCGGGGGTGGCGGTGGCCTGGACCTTGCCGGTGGCGGGCAGGTCGCTGTAGAGGCCGGTGCGCCGTTCGGCCTGGTCGGGGCCGGTGAGCAGGCTGTCGAGGGTCTGCTGGAGGTCCTCGCGCCGGCCGCCGGGGCGGATGGCGAGCCGGATGCCCTGCGGGCCGGGGAAGTAGAGCCGGGTGCCCGGTTCGATGCCGGTGGCGGGCAGGCCGCTGCGGACCGGACCGGTGCTCGGGATCGAGCAGCCGCACGCGAGCAGGAGCAGCGCGGCGGCGGCCAGGCGGTGGGCGGCCGGGTGGCGGCGGGCCTGGTGGGCAGCCTGCCGGCGGGCGGTCGTCACTGGTCCTCCGAAGGGGTGCCGAGGGGCAGGACGAGGGTGAACACCGCTCCGCCCGCGGGGGAGTTGGCGGCCTCGATGATGCCGCCGTGCAGGCGCGCGTTCTCCTGGGCGATGGCGAGGCCGAGCCCGCTGCCCTCGGAGCGGGCGCGGGACTTGTCGGCCTTGTAGAACCGGTCGAACAGGTGCGGGAGTTCGGCGGGCGGGATGCCCGGGCCGCGGTCGGTGACAGTGAGCACGAGCTCGCCGTCGGCCTCGCGCAGGCCGAGGCGCACCGGCGGGCGGCCGTGGCGCAGCGCGTTGCCGGCGAGGTTGGCGACGATGACGTCGAAGCGGCGCGGGTCGAGCCGCACCGGCAGGGCGGCGGGCAGGTCGGTCTCGATCCGCTCGGACCAGCCGCGCAGGTCGAGGGTCTCGCGCACGGCCGAGGCCGCGTCGACGTCCTCGGTGCGCAGCGGGGCGGCGCCGGCGTCGAGGCGGGAGATCTCGATGAGGTCGTTGACGAGGCGGGTGAGCCGCTGGGTCTCGTTGCTGATCATGCGCAGTGCGGTGCCGGTGTCGGGCGGGAGCTGTTCGGCGTCCTCGTCGAGGATGTCGGTGACGGCGAGCATGGCCGCGAGCGGGGTGCGCAGTTCGTGGGAGACGTCGGCGGCGAACCGGCGGCCCTGGCTCTCGATGGCGCGCAGTTCCTCGATGGTGCCCTGGAGGGTGCGGGCGGTGTGGTTGAACGTCTTGGAGAGCTGGGCGAGTTCGTCGTGGCCGGTGACGGTGAGCCGGGTGTCGAGCCGGCCCTGGGCGAGGGCGCGGGCGGCGTCGCCGAGGGCCCGGACCGGGCGCAGGACCTGCCGGGCGGCGAACAGGGCGAGTCCGGCGGCGAGGACGGCGGCGAAGACGCCGGCACCGGCGGCACCGGCGAGGACCTCGTCGGCGGCGGCCTGTTCGCGGTCGAGGGGGAGGACCGCGTAGACGGTGAGGCCGGAGGGGGTGCCGGAGCCGGGCGGCGTCCTGGTGGGGACGCCGGTGGTCACGCCGGACGGGGCGTAGGTGACGGGCACCCCGGCGGCGAGCCACGGGTGGCCGTCGGCGGCGAAGCGCTGGAACGCGGCGCGGCCGGAGCCGACGGTGGCCTGCAGGCCGGGCGGGACGGCGACGGGCTGGGTCCACTCGGAGTGGATCGTCCCGTAGGAGGCCAGGACGCGCCAGTCGCGGAAGCCGTTGGTGCCGGACAACTGCCCTGCCAGGCGGTCGAGTTCGGCCTGGGTCGGCGGGAAGGGCAGAGCGGGGGAGAGGACGTCGATGCGTCGGCGCAGCTCGTCGAGGGTGGTGTCCTGGGTGAGGTCGAGGGTGGAGTTGGTCGCGGCCCGGTAGGTGAGGGCGGCGGTGGCGAGCGCACTGATGGCGGCGACGGCGAGGAACGCGGCGAGCATGCGCGGGCGCAGCCCGGCGACGGCGCGGCGCAGGCGCAGCAGCCGGTGCCGTCCGGGCCGGGACGGCCGTCCGGCGTCGGGGTGTTCGGCCTGGGGCGGCCCGGCGGCGGTTCTGCCGGAGGGGTCGTCGGCCGGGGGGTTCCGGCGGGCGCCGTTCACAGCGGTCCGAAGCGGTAGCCGAAACCGCGGACGGTCTGGACGTAGCGGGGTGCGGCCGGGCTGTCCTCGATCTTGGCGCGCAGCCGGTTCACCCCGGCGTCGACGAGCCGGATGTCGTCCTGGCGGCCGAGGCCCCACACCGACTCCAGGAGCTGCTCGCGGCTGAACACGCGGCCGGGCGCGGCGGCGAGCTCCAGCAGCAGGCGCAGGTCGCCGGCGGCGAGGAGCAGGGGGACGCCGTGCTTGGTGACGGTGAGCGCGGCGCGGTCCAGGACGAGGTCGCCGAGCGTCTCGCGGACGGGCTCGGGGCCGGGGCCGCCGGCGCGGCGCAGCACGGCGCGGATCCGGGCGTCCAGGACGCGGGACTGCGCGGGCTTGACCACGTAGTCGTCGGCGCCGGCCTCCAGGCCGAGGACGGTGTCGACGTCGTCCCCGAGGGCGGTCAGCATGATCACCGGGGTGGGGCCGTCGGCGCGCAGGCGGCGGCACACCTCCAGGCCGTCGATGCCCGGCAGCATCAGGTCGAGCACCACGATCTCGGGCGGCTCCCGGCGGGCCTCGGCCAGCCCCTCCTCGCCGGACGCGGCGGAGCGCACGGCGTGGCCCTGGCGGCGCAGGCCCAGCGCGAGCGCGTCGCGCACCGACGGGTCGTCCTCGATCAGCAGTACTCGTGGCATGTCTGCCAGTATCGGCGCTGGTCAGGCGTGCTCCGGACCACGGCGCGGGGCGGGCGGCCAGTTGTTGCGAAACCTGTCGCACGTTGTTGCGAAACGGTCATACGCGGCTCACAGGGCCCGCAAGCGCGCGGCCGAGGGTGGTGGTCGTCCACCCCCTGACGAGGAGCACCACCGTGAGCCACCACGACGAACCCCGGACCCCCGAGACCACTCCGAACAGCTGGTACCCGCGCCTGGACCCGGCGGGCCGGCCACATGCCCGCCGCACCGCCGTCCTGCGCGCGGTGACGGCGGGGGCGGTCGTGGTGACGCTGCTGGGTGCCGCCGGGGTGCTGATGAAGGGGCCCGACCCGCTGTCCCGGCTCGCCGGTTCCCCGGTCGCGCCGTCCGGGCCCGAGCCCTCCGCCACCGCGCCGGACGCCTCCCTGCCCGCGCCGACGGTGGACATGAGCATCTCGCGCGAGTCCGAGGACGGGGGGAGGACCGTCAACCTCACCATCGACGACGGGCCCGACCCGCAGTGGACCCCGCGCGTCCTCGACGTCCTCGCCCGCAACGGTGCCAAGGCCGTGTTCTGCATGCTCGGACCGAGCGCCACCGCCCACCCGGAGCTCGCCCGGCAGGTCGTCGCGGCCGGCCACCGCCTCTGCGACCACAGCGTGAGCCACGACACCGCGATGGACCACAAGGACGTCGCCCACCAGGAGAAGGAGATCGTGGACGGCCTGCGGATGATCCAGGACGCCACCGGCGGCGCCCCCGTGCCGTACTACCGGGCGCCCGGCGGCGCGTTCACGCCCGAGAGCCGCCAGATCGCCGCCGCCCACGGCATGCGGCCGCTCGGCTGGAACGTCGACACCCGGGACTTCGAACGCCCCGGGGTCGAGCGGATCGTCGAGACCGCGAAGGAGCAGCTGAGGCGCGGCCCGACGGTCCTGCTGCACGACGGCGGCGGGAACCGGGCGCAGACGGTGGAGGCGCTGGAGCGGCTCCTGCCGTGGCTGCGGGCCAACGGGTACGCCTTCAGCTTCCCCAAGCGGTGAGCGGGAGGGGAGCCGAACGGGGGTCAGGCGTTGGAACCGGGTACGGCGGCGTCGGGCGTCCGGCCGTCCTGCGCCTGCTGGGCGCGGGCGGCGAGGAGCCGGGCGAAGGCGGTGAGGGCGGGCGCGTCGGCCGCGGTCGCGTCCGCGCCGGAGTCGCCGACGTACAGGAGCGTCGTGCCGACCCGGACCAGGGCCTCCATGCCGTCCGCGCCGTGCGACCTGGCGGCGCTCTGGTCGCCGATCGATGGGAGCGGCACGGCCGCGGCCGCACCGGTGCCGCCCACCCGCTCCAGCATCGTGTCGAAGGCCCGGCCGGCCGTCGCGGCGGTCGCGAACGTGACCACGATGAACTTGGCGCTGTGCCGCGGACCGGCGCGGAACGTCACGGTGGCGTAGGCGAGTTGCTGGTCGCAGGCGTCCTGGACGAAGCACGGGACGCCGTCGCCCGCGCTCGTCCCGGACTGCGGCGCGGTCTCGATCCGCCAGCCGCCCGGCATCGCCGCGGGGTCGGGCAGGACGCCCTGTGCCCGGGCGGGGTCGCGCAGCGCCGTCGCGGCGTGGTCGAAGCCGTGGACGCCGGGCTGGAGGAGCGGCCGGTCGCCGAGGTTGATCCCGAGGGCGACCAGGGACGCGACCACCACGAGGGCGAGCGTCACCAGGATCCCGCCGGTGGCGCGCCGGCCGGACGCGGGCTTCAGCCGGAGCTGGACCGTCCCGCCGTCGCCGGGTCTCGCCTGGAGGTGGACGGTCGGCGGGTCCGCCGGTGCCGTCCGGAGCTGGACCGTCGAGGGGCTCGTGGGCGGGCCCAGCTCCGTCGAGAGCAGGTAGCGGGCGAACGCCGGGTCCTCGGCGAGCAGCCGGCCGACGGCGGCGGTGAGCGCGGCCCGCGCCCGCGGGTCCGCCGGATCCGCCGCGGCCGAGACCGCCGCCTCCTCTCCGCCGGGCACCGCCCGCAGCCGCGTGCGCACGAGCTCGGCCACCGCCGAGCCGGGCGCGCGGACCAGCGCGTCGACGGTCGCGGTCACCAGTTCCTGGCCGTTCCCCATGACAACTCCCCCCAGCGTAGGCGTCGTTGACACCACCATCCCGGAATCCGGGCGATTGCGGACCCCGGTCGACGAGAACGGGGACGGAACCGCGACGGGTTTCGGACGGGCCCGGGACGTGCCGACGACGTGCCGGCGAGGTGGCGGCGACGCGCCGGCGAGGTGTGCGGTACGCGTCCTGGCTGCGGAGGCCGGGAGGCGGCCGGAAACCGGCCCGGGATCCGGCCCGGGATTCGGTCAGGAATCGAGAAGCGCGGTCCACCGGCCGCCCCTAGCATCGTCGGCATGGACCTCACCATTCACACCACCGTCCTCCCGCACGTCGACCCGGACGCGTCCGTGGCCTTCTACCGCGACGTCCTCGGCTTCGAGGTCCGCAGCGACGTCGGCCAGGGCACGATGCGCTGGATCACCGTGGGGCCGGCCGGCGGGTCCGGCACCTCCATCCTGCTCGCGCCCCCGGCCGCCGACCCCAACGTCACCGAGGACGAACGCCGCACCATCGACGAGATGATGGCCAAGGGCACGTACGGCTGGATCCTGCTGGCCACCCGCGACCTCGACGCCACCTTCGAGAAGGTGCAGGCCGGCGACACCGAGGTCGTGCAGGAGCCGACGCAGCAGCCGTACGGCGTCCGCGACTGCGCCTTCCGCGACCCGGCGGGCAACCTCGTCCGCATCCAGGAACTCCGCTGAGCCGTCCGCCCGGACGGCTCGTTCGCGGCCACTGACGAGAGCCGACGGACGCACGGACGCCGTCGGCGAAGGGGGTCTTCCATGTGCCACCCCGGATGGGCGCGCGCACGCATCGCGGCGCAGCGCCTGAGCGGCTTCGCACGGCTGCGCCGCGTGCGCGACCGGATCGACCGCGAGTACGCGCGCCCGCTGGACGTCGAGGCGCTCGCCCGCGCCGCCCGGATGCCCGCCGGGCAGCTCAGCCGCGAATTCCGGCTCGCGTACGGGGCCTCGCCGTACGCGTACCTGACGGCGCGCCGCGTCGAGCGCGCGGTCGCCCTCCTGCTCGGCGGCGGCGACCCGGCCGGGGTGTGGTCCGCGGTCGGCTGCGCCACGCCGGGTGTCCTCCGCGACCGCTTCACCGGGCTCGTCGGTGCGGCGCCCGCGGAGTTCGCCGCCGGCTGCGCCCGTGCCGGCACCCGCGTCGGCGTCGGCGTCGGCGCGACCGTGCCCGGGTGACCGGCCCGCCGGGCCGCTACCCGACGGGCATCGACATGTAGACGGCCCGCCTGCCGTACGAGGCCGGGACGGCGACCTCGCGGTGGGCGCGGTAGCCGAGCAGCCGCAGGATGATGTCGGTGCCGCGCACCGCGACCATGGAGATCCGCTCGAAGCCCTGCTCCCGCGCGCGGTCCTGGAAGTGGTGCATGAAGCGCAGCGCGACGTCCCGTCCGCGCAGGTCCTCGGCGATGACGAGGTCGTGCACGTGCAGGTTGCGGGACCGGTGGGCGGTGCCCTCCGGGCGGGCGAGGTCCGGGCAGCGCAGCGGCGGGTAGGGCAGGCTCAGCAGGTAGCCGCGGACCTTCCCGCCGCTCTCCAGGACGAGGCAGGTGCCGGGCGAGCTGCGGCCCCTGGACTCCAGGGCCGCCCGGCCCTCGGAGAGGCCGTCGGCCGCGTAGGCGTCGTGCTCCAGGGCGACGACGGTGTCCCAGTCGTCCTCGGTGAGCGGGCGGATGCGCAGGTCGTCGTCGCTCATCCGGCCGCCCCGGCCGCCGCGGCTGCCCCGGGTTCCGCGGTGGCTGCGGCCGGTTCGGCGTGCGCCGCGGCGACCAGCGCGCCCCACGCGTCGATGAGCAGCGCGAAGCGTTCGGCGTCGGCCCGCGCCTCGGCGAGGAGCCGCTCGCGCAGCGGCGCCAGGTGGTCGGCGAAGTCCGCGTACGTGCCGCCGAGCCGGCGGTAGGAGCGGTCGAGGACGTCCAGCCGGCGGACGTTCTCGGCGGGGTCCCAGTCGGCGCTGCGGCGCACGGAGTCGAGGACCGGCGCGGTGCGGACCTCGTACCGCTCGTCGAGCAGGTCCTCGCCGAGCGCCATCATCTCGCCGTAGACCGGGTGCAGGTACAGCATCGACAACAGGAACTTGACGAACCGCACCTGGTAGGCGGTGAAGCCGGGCCCGGTGCGGCGCTCGGGCGTGTAGTAGTTGACGATGTGCCGGTTGTGGACGACGCCCGGCAGGCCCGCGTCGAGGACCACGTGCAGGAGGAAGTAGTCGCTGCCGATGGTGTCGGTCGCGGGCGGCAGCGGCAGCCGCTCGTAGACGCGGTGGTCCAGGCCGAGGTTGCACATGTCGACCCGCCGGATGTCGGGCGGGCCGAGGACCGTCTCGTCCGCGCGGAACGGCTCGGTGCCGCCGCCGGTGAACGACTCCTCGACCAGCTCGCGCCTCTCCTCGTCGGACCAGACCGGCGGTGCCCAGAGGCCGACCACGTCGTGGTAGACGGCGGGGTCGAGCTCCCGGATCCCGCCGACGTCGACGGACAGTTCGCCGATGAAAGAGCCGCCGACCAGGACCACGGGACGGTCGCCGTGGGCCGGGTCCAGCTCGTTCCTGGTGACGGCGGTGGCGTCCGCCGCGACATCGCCCGCCCGCCGCCCGAGCGCGCGCAGCTCGTGGTCGATCGGGAACACCTTGCGCCCGTCCAGGAGCTGGTAGTCGCCGTCGGAGTCCCGGCGGTGGACGGACGTGCAGCCGAGCGCGGCGGCGACGAGGAAGACCCGGTTGGTGCAGGCGCCGTAGGAGACGGCGCCGGGGAGCATCAGGTCGAGCAGCAGCTCGGGACCGGGGGCGCCGGAACGCCGGATCACCCGCTCCAGGAAGGCGCGCTGCCACGCCTCGTCGAGGTGGTGCACGACCACGCGCGGGGCGGGGGCCAGGGCGGCGACGGCGGCCGCGTTCCGCGCGAACGACGTGGCCCCGCTGCCCTCGGCGGCCTCCGGCGCCCCCGCGGCGTCGGAGGTGCCGGAGCAGACGGACGTGTCGGAGCGGTCGAAGCCGCCGGAGCCGCCGGGGCCGCCGGAGCCGTCGGAGGTGTCGAGGATCAGCAGGTGTACCTCGACGTCGAAGTGCGCGGCGGCGTGGGCGGCTTCCTCGGCGAGCGCGGTGATGGTGCCGGCGCAGGCCCGGTTGGTGGGCAGGGCGAGGCAGACTCGTCTCATGCAGGTCCTCCGTCGGTCGAACTCGACTGGTTTCGAGGCCAGTTGACGTCTTCCTCCGGTCGGTCCGGCCTCGCGAACACCGTGGACTAGACCAATGTCGAAGTCAACGATTGACAGGACGGGCCGTGAGGGGGTGGGATTCGCCGCGCGCGCCGCAGGGGGCGCGCAATCCGTACGGGCCTGCGATTGCCCACCGAATATCCGAACGGGCAAGCGGTCCCCGGGGGTTCAGCGGAACTCCGCCCCGTGCCGGAGTCATCCGGAGGCATGGACCTGCCGATAACGGCAACGATGTCCGTGCCCCGTCACTCCGTACTCCCCCACTCCGTCCGGAGGACACGCCATGCCCGAGCTGTGGCTGCCCGGTGCCGAGGTCCACGACCTCGGCGATCACGCCCCCACCGACCAGCAGTACCCGCCGAAGGCCATCGCGCACATCACCTGGGACCGCGACGCCAGCGCCGCCGCCCCGCAGGACTGGTGCACGTTCGACGACCTGGTCACCTACTTCACCACCAGCGGCGCCGGCGACGCCCCGCACCTCGTCTGGGACCCGTTCAGCGGCCGGACGGCCCAGCTGTTCCCCGCCGACTCCCGCTCCAGGAGCCTGCTCAGCCCGCCCGGGAGCCCGACCCGCACCAACCGCGCGGGGCGGGTCGTCCTCCAGATCGAGGCGGTCTTCTTCCCCTACTGCCGCCACCGGGGCACGGTCTACCCGCGCCTCGTCGACACCCCGTGCGCCGGCTGGGGCCGCCTGCACGCCTGGATCGCCTCGTGGGGCGTGCCCGACGTCTGGCCGATGGGCCGGCCCACCGACTTCGCCGGCCGGCGCGACGAGCGGGTGTGGGAGACCCGCGGCGGCTGGTACGCCCACGCCCACGTCCCCGACAACGACCACACCGACCCGGGCTCCTGGCCGGACTTCACCGGCGGCCCGTCCCTCCCGCCCCCGCCGCCGGACGGGCCCACCCCGCCCGCCGAACCCGTCCCGGCGCGCTACCAGGTCGCCGTCAACGGCCTCCGGTACGGCTACGGCGCCCACGGCTACCAGGTCACCGCCGTCGGCCGGGCGCTCGTCGCCCAGGGCTTCGGCGGGCACTACCGGTCCGGCTCCGGCCCGGACTGGACGGACGCCGACACCCTCAACTACGCCGACTACCAGCGGAGTCTGGGCTACTCGGGCCCTGCGGCGGACGGCGTCCCCGGCCCGGCCTCGCTGCTGCGCCTGCTCGGCTACCTGCCCGGCCCGCGCACCGTCTCGCTCGCCCACGTCGTCGCGGCGGCCGGCACCGACCCGGGCGCCGAGCAGGGCCACCGGACGTACGGCGCCGAGGTCGCGATCGTCGAACAGGCGCTGGCGGACGAAGGGCTGCTCGAACAGCGGTGGGTCGACGGCTCGTTCGGCAGCCTGACGGTCACCGCCTACGCCGGCTGGCAGCGCCGCTGCGGGTACTCCGACCCGGACGCGGACGGCGTCCCCGGGGCCGACTCGCTCCAACGGCTCGGCGCGGCGCACGACTTCACCGTGACCGGGTGAGGCGGGCGGGCGCCCTCGTGTCGTCCGCCGTACTCGGCCGGGAGTAGTCGGAGTTACTCCCGCCGGCAGATGCCGGATGAGAGGAGGGCGGGGGAGGCTGAGCGCGTTCTGATGGGCCTCTATCGAAGGAGGTACGGATGCGCTCGCTCCCGGAGTCCTCGGCAGCGGCGGGGGGTTCGCCGTCGCCCCCGCGCTCGGCCGCTTCTGCAGCACCTCGGCGCCGCCGGCTGTCCCCGGCCGCGCGGAAGTGGCTGGTGGCCGTGCACCTGGTGGCGTCGGTGGGCTGGCTGGCGCTGATGCTCTGCCTGCTCACCCTCGCCGCGGCGGCGCTCGCGACGGACGACGCCGAGCGGGTGCGCGCGGCCTACCGGGCGATGGGACTGCTCGGGGACGTCCTGGTCCTGCCGCTGAGCCTGCTGACCTTCGCCAGTGGGGTGGCGCTGGGGCTGGGCACGACCTGGGGGCTGTTCCGCCACTACTGGGTGAGCACGAAGTTCTGGCTCACGCTCGCGGCCCTGGGCGCGTCGGCGTTCGCGCTCCCGGACCGCCTGCACGACGCGGTGCGGGCGGTGGACGCACATCCCGTCGGGCCGATCACCGCGGCGGACCTCGGCTTCGTGCGGTACAACGTGGTGATCGTCCCGTCCGTGGCGCTGTCGCTCTACCTGTTCATGGTGGTGCTGTCCGTCCACAAGCCCTGGGGCCGAAGGGCGCCGCGAATACCTCGGCCGCCTCGGCTGCCTCGGTCGCGTCGGTCGCGTCGGCGGTGAGCGGCCGGGGAAATACCCGGGTGGTGTGGCCGCGTTGTCCCCGGACGTGACCACTGCACAGCCCGCGCTCCGACTCTCCGTGCTGGACCGCTCCCGCACCAGGCGAGGGGAGGATCCCGCGCAGGCCTTGCGGAGCACGGTCGGGTTCGCCCGGCAGGCGGAGGCCTTCGGCTACCACCGGTTCTGGGTCTCGGAGCACCACGGCGTGCCGGGCGTGGCCGGTTCCGCGCCGACGGTGCTCGCCGCGGCGGTGGCGGCGGCCACCTCCCGGATCAGGGTCGGGACGGGCGGCGTGATGCTGCCCAACCACCAGCCGATGGTGGTGGCGGAGCAGTTCGGCGTGCTGGCCTCGCTCTTCCCCGGCCGGATCGACATGGGCCTCGGGCGGTCGGTGGGCTTCACCGACGGTGTCCGGCGGGCGCTGGGGCGGGAGAAGGACGCCGCCGACGACTTCGGCGCGCAGCTGGCCGAGCTGCTCGGCTGGTTCGACGGCACCCAGCGGGCGCACCGCGGCGTCCACGCCCGCCCGGCCGAGGGCCTGCGGGTGCCGCCGTTCGTCCTCGCCACCGGTGCGGGCGCCGATCTGGCGGCCGAGGCCGGGCTGCCGCTGGTGATCGCCGCCCCGCGCGGGGAGGAGCGGATGCTGGAGGCCATCGACCGCTACCGCACGCGCTTCCGCCCCTCCGCGCACGCCGCCGAGCCGTACGTGGTGGTCTCCGGCACCGTCGCGGTGGCCGACACGGTCGAGCGGGCGCACGAACTGCTCGTCCCCGAGGCCTGGTCGGGCGCGTACTCCCGGACGCACGGCGAGTTTCCACCGCTCGCCCCGGCCGCCGAGGTCCTCACCCGGTCGATGACGGCGCGCGAGCGGGCCGCGTACGAGCAGTCGCTCACGGGCCACATCGCCGGCACCCCGGCGCAGGCCGCCGCCGAGGTGGCCGCGCTGGTGGCCCGCGCGGGCGCCGACGAGTTCCTGGTCACCACGAGCACCTTCGACCGGGCCGCGATGACGGAGTCCTACCGGCTGCTGGCGGAGGCGGCCGGGCTGTCCGCCCGGACCGGCCCCGCGGCCCCCGGCGCCCCTGACGTGATTTCTGAACAGGGGCGCTGACCTGCTACTGTTCTTCTCGTCGGGAGGAAATGACCTCCCGGACAGGCGTCAGCGGTGCTACCAGAGCACGTCCCACTTTCAGTGGGGAGAGTCCGTGCGACCCGGGCCTGGCGCTCCACCCGAAGGGGCTCGTTCCGTCCAGCGGAACGGGCCCCTTCGCCGTTCCCTGGCCGTTCCCGGCCCGCCTCTGGACCGTCCCCGGATCGTCCCCGGGTCGCCCTGAGCTACCCCCCTGAGCTACCCCCCCCGAGCCGTCCCTCGGCGCTGTCGCTCGCACCCGCTTTTGCGGCCGTTCCCGCTGCCGCCTCCCGGCGTCCACCGGCCGTTCCGCCCGTTCCGGCCGTCCGGCTCCTCTATCGCATTCGGTGGCCGAAACCCTCCGGCGTGGCCGACTATCGGCCAAGGTCCCGTTCCAGGTGGCCGGTGAGCGGCGGGCGGCCGCGGTACCACGGCCAGCGGGTTTCGATGGCGACGCAGAGTTGATGGTCCGTCACAGCATGGCCGGAACTCACTGCTACTGGTGTGAATATGCCATTGGAATGTTCGTCATACGGAATCCGGCAGTAGCCTTCCGTGTCGAACCCGCCACTCGTCGTGGCGGTCCGGCCGGTGCCGCGCTGCGCGCCCGGCCGCGCAGCATTCCCCCGTGCGATGGACGACCCCCCACGAAGGAGCCGGTGTGCCGGGTATCGACGACTGCCTCTCCGGAGCGATGGCGATCACCGGCGCCCGCTCCGCGAGCCTGGTCGACTGGAGCAGCGGGCTCGCGCTCGGCAGCCTGGGCGAGAGCCCGGCCGGCGAGCACGAGACCACGGCGGCCGAGGCAACCGACCTGGTACGGGCGGCCGTTGAGAGCCAGACCTTCACCGCGTCGGAGGACCGTCGGGCACCGCTGCAGGACATCATCGTCACTGCGGGCCGCAGTTACCACCTGATCTGCTTCATCGACACCGTCTTCGACAGCCGGCTCGTCCTGCACCTGTGGCTGGACCGCGAGGAGGGCAACCTCGCCGGTGCCCGCTACCGCCTCCAGGCGCTCGCCGAGGAGCTGGTGCTCGGGTGAGCGCGCACGCGGCCCCGACGGCCGTGCTGCCACCGACGGTTCCGCGGACGCCGGGCGAGGCGGTCGGCCTGCTCGCCGCCCGCGAGGCCACCGGCGCCCTGCGCGGCCCGCTCGGCAGCGTCTACCTCACCGACGGCCTGGTGACCCACGCCGAGTCCGACCGCGCCCCCGACCTGGGCGACCTCCTCACCGGCTGCGGCCGGCTCGCCCCGGGGGAGTGGCGCGAACTCGTCGAGGTCCACGGCCCGCAGGCCCGCGTCGCGGCAGCGCTGGTCGACCAGGGCCGGATCACCCGCGGGGAGCTCGAACTCGGCCACCTGGAAACCCTGTTCGACGCCGCCTTCTTCGTCCTCGCCGACACCGGCGGCGGCCTCTGGCGGTTCGAGACCGGAGCCCGGCACTGGCTCGGCCCGGTGGCGGCGGTCGACGCGGCACGGGTCTGCCGGGAGTCCGAGCGCCGTCGGCACCTGCTGGACGGCATCTGGCCCTGGGCGCAGCTCGACACCGCGCCGGTCCGCCCGGCCGAGGCCGCCCGCCGGCCGTCCCGCCGTCCGCCCGGCCGCCGCCGGCGGGAGCTGCTCGACCACGCGGACGGCCGAAGAACCCCGGCCGAACTGGCCCGGCTGCTCGGCCGGTCCGGGTTCGGCGTGACGGCGGACGTCCGTCGGCTGGCCGCGGCGGGGCTGCTCGACGCCGCTCCGGCGGTGGTGCCGGGGCCGGTCTCCGTACCCGGCCCGGCCGCCGTGCCCGGCCCGGCGCCGGTAGGCGTTCCCGTGTCGGTCCCCGAGCCCGGGCCCGTCGTCGCGGCCGTCCCCGCGCAGTCGCCACTCCCACCGCCACCGGCGGCAAAACCGGTATCCGCACCCGAAGTCCCGCGCACCGGCGGCCTGCACCGCCGGATCCCCGGCGCCACCCTCACCGGCGCCGGGGCGCCCGGAGCCGTCGTGCCCGGAGTCGTCGCAGCCGGAGCCGCGACGAGCGTCCCGGGTGCCGGATCCACCGCACCCGGGCCCCGCCCGCTCGGCGTCCACGCGGCCGGCGCCCACGCACTCGGCGCCCACGCGGCCGGGGCTCCGGAGCGCGGAGCCCCGCCACCCGGCGCCGCCCCCCGTTCCGACCGCCCGCCGATCCCGGCGGCGGCCCATCCGCTGACCGTGCCCGACCCGGACATCGCGCTGCTGACCCGGGTCCTGACCCTCCTGGAGGCCCGACTTTGAGCCACTCTCCGCCCGCGACCCCGCCGTACCGGCCATGAGGCGGGCGCTCAAGCAGCGTGTCGGAAGGAGACAACTGATCGCCTTGGAGACCGAGCTGCTCGCCGAGCTCCGCGCCGTCAAACACCGCATCCCGCACCTCGCCGGCGGTCTGGTGGCCAGCGTGGACGGCCTGTTGGTCGCCCACGACACCCACGGGACCGAGCCGTCCGGCCTCGCCGCGATGACGGCGGCCTCCCTCTCCCTCGCCCAGCGGCTCGCCGACACGACGGGCCAGGGCGAGTTCCGGGAGTCCCTCGTGCGCGGCGAACACGGCTACGTCGCCACGTACGCGGCCGGCGGCAGCTGCGTGCTGACGCTGCTGGCGCACCCGGACGTCAACGTCGGCCGCCTGCACCTGGAGGCCCGCCGCTCGGCCCAGCGGATCGCCGGGCTGCTCACCGACGCCCTGGTGCCCAAGGACCCGCGCGAGGCCGGCTGACCGACCGTCCGCCGCCCTTGTCCCTGCCCCTGACCCCCTGCCCCTGTTCGACCACCCCATCACCGAACCACCGAAACGGAGTCACGAAATGACCGACGCAGCCGGCGCCCTCAAGCAGGCCATGACCTCCATCGAGGGCGCCATCGGCGCCGCGCTCGTCGACTACAACAGCGGCATGGCGCTCGCCACCCTCGACGGCCCCGGCGGGCTGGACCTCAACGTGGCCGCCGCCGGGAACACCGACGTGGTCCGCGCCAAGATGCGCACCATGGACATGCTGGGCCTGCAGGACGGCATCGAGGACATCCTGATCACCCTCAGCAGCCAGTACCACCTGATCCGCCCGCTCACCGGCCGCACCGGCAAGGGCCTGTTCCTCTACCTCGCGCTGGACAAGGGCCGCGCCAACCTGGCGATGGCCCGACACCAGCTCGTCAAGATCGAGGCGGACATGGAGGTCTGACCCGGACGCGAGGGCCCCGGGCCCGGCGGACCACCGTCCGCCGGCCCGGCCCCGCCCCGGCTCACCCCGCCCAGCTGACCTCACCGCCCGGCAGTGCCGCGCACAGCTCGCCCTCCGGCGTCACCACGCTCCACGGCGCCAGCACCGCGTGCGGCGGGACGGACAGCGCACCGCCGCCCGTGAAGTCCAGCTCCAGGCCGCCGGCCGGGGTGACCCGGGCCGAGCCGACGGTCCGGCCGACGAGCGCGAGCAGCGTCGCCGTCGGGCGGACGGTCAGGGCCGGGAAGAAGTGCTCCACCTCGGCGGGCGCGGCGAAGGACGGCGCCGCGAACCGGAACTCGTGCGCCACCCGGACGGTCACCGGGCCGTCCAGCGTGAGGTCCAGCCGGCCGCCACCGCTGACCGACGCCACCCGACGGCCGGCCAGCACCTCTCCGATCACGTTCTGCATGCCTCCCAGTGTGGATCACACCGCCGCCCGGCTGCTATCCCACCGGCCGCCCGTCGACCAGTTCGAGCGGGCCGCCGCCGCGTTCCCGGGCGGCCAGGGCGGCGGCCGTCCGGTCCCACGAGGGCGCGGACAGCAGGGCCCGGGCCTCGGCCGGTTCGCACAGGCGCCAGTCCACCAACTCGTCCTCGGCGAGGGCGATCGCGGCGAGCATCCGGTCCGTCACCGTACCGCCGTCGTAGACGTAGACGAGGACGGCGGTGTCCCGGTCGAGCGCCGGATCGGCGGCGGAGGACGGCAGCCAGTCCAGGACGAGCAGCCGCCCCGGCTCGACCTCCCACCCCAGCTCCTCGCGGACCTCCCGGCGGGCCGCCGCCCGGGGCAGCTCGCGGTCCGCCTCGATGCCGCCGCCCGGGAGCGTCCAGTACGGCACCCGTCCGCGCGGCCCGTCCCACGGCTTCAGCCGGACGAGCAGCACGCGCCCGGCGCCGTCGGTGAACACCGTGCGCGCCTTGGCCCGGATCCGGGGGCGGGAGGCGATGAAGGCGGCCCGGTCCAGCGGCGGTGCCGGGTCCGGTTCCCCGTGGCCCTGGAGCTCGGGGATCCCGGCGGGCCCGGTGTACTCGGGCGGCGGCGGCGCGGCCGGGAGGTGTTCGAGCGAGTGGCCGGCCGGCCAACTGTCCTCCAGTTCCAGCGGGCCGGCCGTGCGGGGTGCCCGCAGGCACGCCGTCACCCGGCGCGACAGCCTGGGCGGCAGAGCGTGCGCCGCCGCCTCCGGCGACAGCCAGACCCAGCCGCCGACCTCCGCCGCGTCCGCCCGGATCGCCGCCGCCTGCGCCGAGCCGATCGGCTCCGCCCAGTACAGGTGGGCGGCGATCGGCGGACGGTGGTCGTCGAGCGTCCAGTCGATGCAGGCCAGCGGCCCGAGTCGGGGCGTGAACCCGAGCTCTTCGGCGATCTCGCGCAGCGCGGTCTCACGCGGCGAGAGGTCCGTCGGCTCCCAGCCGCCGCCGGGGATCGCCACCGGGTGCTTGCGGTCGTACGGCAGCCGCACCACCAGCACCCGCCCCTGCTCGTCCGGGAACAGCACGCCCGCCGCCGCCAGCAGCTCCCGCCCGCTCGTCGGCGATGCCTCCACCCTCGATGACGCCTCCATTCGGCACTCCCTCCGGTCCGGCTCGGTGATCACGTCCCTCCGGACGACACCGCCGGATACCTGCCCGGTTCCACGCGCGCGCCACCGGTGATCACCCGTCAGTGGCCGCCCGATCCGAAGGACACGCCCGAGCGCCCCGGCCCGGGGAAGCGCCCTCAGCCCAGGGAGGCCCCGGCCCAGGGAGGCCCCGGCCTGGGGAAGCGCCCTCAGCCCAGGGAGGCCAGGGCCTGGGCCGCCGCCCGGGCCATCTGTTCGTCGTGCCGGCCGGTCGCGCCGCGCAGGCGGGCGAGGCCCTCGGTCGCCGCGAGGGCCAGGAGCCCCGGGAGGAGGTCGGTGCTGCGGGCGGCGACCCAGCGGGTACCCCGGGTGGCCATCCACCACACGTCGGCGGCCCGGCCGGGCGGGCGTTCGGCGGGTTCGCCGCCGGGCGCGGGGCCGAGGTCGCGGCCGTCGGCGGCCAGCAGTTCGTGGAAGCGGCGGGCGATCAGCCGGTGTCCCTCGGCACTGGGGTGCAGGCGGTCGACGCTGAGCAGCCGCCGCTCCTCGCACCAGGGCAGGTCGGCGATGTGCAGGTGCAGGGCGTGGTGGCGCGCGGTGAGGGCGTGCACAACGGTGTTGACCGCCCGCATCCGCCGGGCGAGCGGCCGGGCGAGCGGAGCCGGCAGGCGCAGCAGCGCGCCGGGGTCCGGCAGGCAGGCGGTGAGCAACCGGGCGCCGTGGCCGGACAGTTCGCCGAGGGTGGCGTCCAGCTCCAGGGCGGTGCGGCGGATGTCGAAGCCGGCCCGCAGGGTGTCGTTCCCGCCGACCACGACCGCCGCCAGCTCCGGCCTGCGCTCCAGCGCCGCCGGTAGCTGACTCGTCGTCAGATCGACGGTCAGGGCGCCGCTCCGGGCGAGGTTCGTGAACTCGACGGCCGTCCCCTCCGGTGCCAGCGACCCGGCCAGCACGGCGGCCCACCCGCGCCAGCCGTCCCCGACGGGATCGCCGACACCCTCGGTGAGCGAGTCGCCGAGCGCGACGAACCGCACCGGCCCGCCCGCGGGCCGCCGCCCGTCCGCCGTCCACTCACGCGTGTCGAGCACGCTCATCGCGGACCCCCTCCCCGGTGCCGGCATCCGGCCTCCCGGCGCCGGAGTGGGGCACCCCGTGCGCCGCCAGGAACGCGGCCACCGCCGCCGGCCACGCGTACCGCTCCGCCCGCGCCCGGGCGGCCGCGCGCCGGGCGTCCTCCGGCCGCGCCAGCAACCGCCCCACCGCGGCGGCGAATCCCTCGCCGGTGTCGGCGGCGGCCACGCCCGCGAGACCGATCAGCCCCGGCAGCGCCGAGGAGCGGCTGGCCACCACGGGTGTCCCGCACGCGAGCGCCTCCATGGCGGCCAGCCCGAAGGTCTCCACCGGACCGGGCGCGAGCACGGCGTCCGCGCAGCCCAGCAGCCGGGCCAGCGCCTCCCGGCGGCTCACGTGCCCGAGGAAGCGCACCGGGAGCCGCAGCCGGTCGGCCCGCGCCGCGAGCCGCTCCCGCAGCGGGCCGGTGCCCGCGACCACCAGCACCGCGGGCACCCGCCGGGCCCGCAGTTCGGCGAGCGCCTCGATCGCGCGCTCGGGCCGCTTCTCCTGCGAGAGCCGCGAGCACAGCACCAGCAGCGCCTGGTCCGGGTCGGCGTACCTGGCCCGCTCGTGCGCCCGCGCGGGGGCCGACAGGGGGCGCATGGTGTCCAGGTCCACGCCGAGCGGGGCGCGCGCGAGGTTGGGCACGCCGAGGCGCCGGAACTCGGCCGCCGCCCAGTCGGTCGTGCAGACGACGGTGTCGTACGCGCGCGCCGTCGCCGCGTTGAGCCGGTCGGCGGCCAGGGCGGCGAGCGGACCGGGCACGCCCCACGTGCCGAGCACCCCGGCGGCGCTCTCGTGGGACACCATCACCGAGCGGACCCCGTGCCGCCGGGCCCAGCCGCCGGTCCAGCGCAGGGTGGTGCGGTCGGAGACCTCCAGCCGGTCGGGGGAGAGCCTGGTGAGCTCGGCGGCCACCGCCCGGCGGTCGGTGAGCAGCCGGTAGCCGCCGCTGCCCGGCAGCACCGGCCCGGGCAGCGTGACGACGAGGCCCTGCTCGGTCTCCTCCTCGGAGCGCCGCTCGCCGGGCACGACGAGCACCGGCCGGTGCCCGGCCGCGCGGTACCCGGCGCCGAGGTGCCGCAGCGCCGTCCGCAGCCCGCCCGACACCGGGGTGACGAAGTTGGCGAGCCGCACGATCCGCAGCGACCCGTCCGTGGTCCCGTCCGTGCCCCCGTCCGTGCCCCCGTTCATGCCGGCAGTTCCTCGGTGACGGCGGCCGGCCCGGCCTGCGGCACGTCCACCACCGGCGGAGCGGCGGGCGACGGGACGGCGACCCCGCGGTGCTCCGCGAGCACCTCCGCGTAGTGCCGCAGCAGCAGGTCCCCGACCGCCTCCCAGGTGCGGGCGGTCACGTCGGCGCGCCCGGCCCGGCCGTACGCGGCCCGCAGTTCCGGGTCGGCGGCCAGCCCGGCCACCGCGCGGGCGACGGCCGCGCCGTCCCTGGGCGGCACGAGCAGGCCCGTCCGGTGGTGGCCGACGAGGTCCAGCGGCCCGCCGGCGGCCGGTCCGACCACCGGCACGCCGCTCGCCATCGCCTCCTGGATGGTCTGGCAGAAGGTCTCCAGCGGGCCGGTGTGGACGAACACGTCCAGCGTGGCGAAACATCGCGCGAGTTCCTCGCCGGTCCGCCGCCCGAGGAACACCGCGCCGGGCATCGAGGCCTTCAGGCCCGGGGCGGACGGCCCGTCCCCGATGACCACCACCCGTACCCCGGGCAGCGCCGAGGCGGCGGCCAGCAGGTCGACCCGCTTCTCGGGCGCCAGCCGGCCCACGTACCCGACCAGCACCTCCCCGCCCGGGGCCAGCGCCCGGTGCAGGGCCTCGTCGCGGTGCCGGGGGTGGAAGCGCACCGAGTCCACCCCGCGCGGCCACAGCTGCACCCGGGGCACCCCGTGCGCGGTGAGGTCCTGGACGGCGGGCGTCGACGGCGCCAGCGTCCGGGCGGCGGCCCGGTGGACGGTCCGGATCCGGTGCCAGGCGGCCGCCTCCCCGAGCCCGCGCCCCGCCCGGTAGGCGTGCGCGTACCCGGCGAGGTCGGTCTGGTAGACGGCGACGGCGGGCACCCCGAGCCGGGCCGCGACCTGCATCCCGCGCGCCCCGAGGACGAACGGGCTGGCCAGGTGCACGACGTCCGGCCGGTGCGCCGCGATCGCGGCGGTCAGCCGCCGGCTCGGCAGCGCCACCCGCACCTGCGGGTAGCCGGGCAGCGGCACGGACGGTATCCGCACGACGGGCAGCTGCGCCGCGTCCGTGCCGGCGCCGAACGTGTGCGGCGGGCACTCGGCGCCGCGCGCGGGAGCGGGAGTGATGACAAGGGGGTGGTGGCCCCGGCGGACCAGATGCTCGGCCGTCCGCAGCACGCTGTGGGCGACTCCGTTGACCTCGGGCGGAAACGACTCGGTGACGATGACGACGCGCATGTCAGTGTTGTGACCGCGCCCGGCATGTATTCGGCCAAAGGGATCTGTCGTACAAACGAACGCGGGGGGGGGGGGGGGGGTGGGGGGCCCCCCCCCCCCCGCCGCGGGGGGGGGGGGGGGGGGAGCTCACAATGCGAGAGGTGTGCGGTTCTGGGTGAGATAGGGTGTCTCA
>NZ_JBHWGV010000091.1:30408-38063 GCF_042732955.1 Kitasatospora sp. NPDC059747
GGTTACTTTGCCGCCGCGCATGTCTGTGTGGGGCCCGCGCCCGGATTTTTTGCGGCCAACGGTATCGGTCTAACAACCGACGGGGGGGGGGGTTTTGCCCCCCCCCCCCCGCACACGGGGGTCCGCTATCCGGCGGCCGCCTCCTTGAGCTCCGCGTACGGCGCGAGCTTGCGGATCGACTCGATGCTCCGGATGCAGTCGTCCCGGCTCTCCTGCGGGTCGCTCGTCACGACGATCGACCCGTTGCTCGCCTTGAGCCGGAACCGGTGCATCCCGGTCTCGTCGGTGTACAGCTCGAACTTGCCGGCCATGAAACCCACTCGCCTCTCGCTCGGTGACCCCCTCGCACCGCACCGTAGTCACAACCCCCACCCCCCGCCCGCCGACCGGACCCGTCCGAGTGGCGCCCGCCGCCGCGCCGTCCGGCATGATCGGGCGGTTGGCCGATCCCCGGACCGAGGAGTCCCGTGAAGCGCACCACCGCCGCAGTCGTTCTGAGCGCCCTCGTGCTGGCCGCCGTCTCCGGGTGCTCCGCCGCGCCGGCCCGTGCCCGGTCGAAGCCGGCCGCGCCGTCGAACGCCGTTGCCGCGGCGGGGTCCTGGAAGGGAGACTTCCGGGGGTACGGGACGGACCAGTGGCGGCGTGCGTGGGGTGTGGCCGACCAAGGGGCCTGGGGCGGCGCCGACTTGAGTGCCGTCGATGATCCGCCGGTGCCGGGCGGCGGCGGGTCGGCGCTCCAAGTCGCGTACGGGGCGGGCTCGTCCGCGAACCAGTGCGCCGACTGCCCGAATCCCGGGGGCGGGCAGTTCTACACCAGCCTCGACGCGCTCGGCCTGTCCGGCCTCGCCGACGGGACGACCCTCGACCTCCGGTACGCCGTCAAGTTCCCCGTCGGGCGCGACTGGGGCAAGGCCGGCAAGCTGCCCGGGCTCTACGGCGGCCGGATCGGCGCGGAGTCGGGCGGGAACCACGGTGACGGGTGGTCGACGCGGTACATGTGGCGCGGCGCCAAGGGCGTGCCGGACAACGGCGAGGTCTACCTCTACACGCCGGCCAATTCCGGCCCGACGGGTTACGGCGTCGACGAGGGCCTGGGCGACTGGCGCTTCCAGGCGGACGGCCGGTGGCACACCGTCGAGCAGCTGGTGGACCGCGGCACCGGTGACGTCACGGTCTGGTACGACGCCGAGCAGGTGTACGCGGCGCCGGGCGTGGCCAAGGGCATCGCCGGGATCCCGTTCTCCGGCGTGCTCTTCTCCACCTTCTACGGCGGCCACGACACCACGTGGGGCCCGGCGAGCGCGCAGCACGTCGAGTTCGCCGACTTCTCCCTCGCGCCCACCCGGCAGCACTGACGGCCGTTCGGGTGACGCTCGGCGGTCCGCCTTCACCCGGGCGAGGGAGATCGGTCACCCGGTTGTCTCAGCGGGGTTGCGGCGTGGGCCGGTTCGTGCGGGTTCGTGTGCAAATCTGTGCTGGTGCCCGCGGGGCGGCCGGGTGTGCGTGTGGCCGGCCCCGGGCGCGCCTTCATGCCAGAGACCAGAGACCACCCAAAGGACATCTGATGTCGCTTCGTGGAAACATCCGCAAGTTCGCCGTGATCGCGGCCGTGACGGGTGCCGCCGCCTTCGCGGCGCCGGCGCCGGCGATGGCGCACTGGCACGCGTCGGACTCGTCGTCCGGCCAGAGCCTGGAGTCGGGTTCGGCCGGCGTCGGCCTCTTCGGCCCGCACGCCAACTGGCTCAACGTCCACGAGCACAGCGAGGACGCCTGCATCGGGGACTGCTGATCCAGCTGATCCGGCCGTGGGCCCGGGGAGTGTTCGGCGCTCCCCGGGCTCACGCGTGTCCGCTCGGCTCCATCTGCCGGACGTCGGCCGGCCGGGAGAGCGGGCTCGGCCACCAGATGTGCCGGCCGAGGTCGACGGTGAGCGCGGTGACCAGCACCGACCGCACCACCAGGGTGTCGATGAGCACGCCGAGCGCGACGGCGAAGCCGATCTCGGCCAGGCCCACGACGGGCAGGGTGCCGAGTACGGCGAAGGTGCTGGCGAGGATCAGCCCCGCCGACGTGATGACGCCGCCGGTGGCGGCGAGGCCCGCGACCGCCCCCTGGCGGGTGCCGCGGTGGGCGGACTCCTCGCGGACGCGCGTCATCAGGAAGATGTTGTAGTCGATGCCCAGGGCGACCAGGAAGACGAAGACGAACAGCGGGAACGCGTTGTCCTCGCCCTGGAACCCGAAGACGTGCTCGAAGAAGAGCACGCTGATGCCCAGCGCCGCCGCGTACGAGAGCACGACGGTCGCGATCAGCACGAGCGGCGCGGTGACGGCCCGCAGCAGCAGCGCCAGGATCACCAGGACGACGCCGAGGACGAGCGGGATGATCGCCCGGTTGTCGTTGCCGGCGGCCCGCCCGGCGTCGAGGATCACCGCGGTGTTGCCGCCGACCTTGGCGTCGGCGCCCGGGACGGCGTGGACGGCGGTGCGGACCCGGTCCACGGTGTCCTTCGCCGCCTGGCTGTCCGGCGGGTCCGTGAGCGTGGCCTGGAAGAGGGCCTGCCCGGCGTGCGTCACGGGCACGGACGTCCCGGCGACGCCGGGCGTCGACTGCGCGGCGGCCCGTACGGCGCCGGCGTCCGCCGCCGTCGAGATGACGGTGAGGGGTGAGCCCGTGCCGCCCGGGAAGTGCTGCTCCAGCACCTGCTGGCCGACGACGGAGTCCGGTGTGCCGGTGAACGAGGCGGCCGTGCCGAGCCCGTTGGCGTTGAGGGACACCAGCCCCGCGCAGCAGGCCGCGAGGGCGAGCGCCGTCCCGACCCAGACCTTGCGCGGGCGGCGGGCGATCCACGCGCCGATGTGCGCCCAGCGGCCCGTCTTCGTCGGCTCGGCCGTGCCGTAGGCGGGCTTGACCGGCCAGAACACCCACCGTCCCATGATCACCAGCAGCGCGGGCAGCAGCGTGAGCATGGCCGTCAGTGCGACCAGCACCCCGATGGCGCACACCGGTCCGAGGCCGCGGGTGGAGTTCATCTCGGCGATCAGCAGGCACAGCATCGACGCGACGACCGTCGCCGAGGACGCCAGGATGGCGGGCCCGGCCCGGTGCAGGGCGAACGCCATCGCCTCGTGGCGGTCCTCGTGGCGGCGCAGCTCCTCGCGGTAGCGGGCGGTGAGCAGGAGGGCGTAGTCGGTGCCCGCGCCGAGGACGAGGACGACCAGGATGCCGGCGCTCTGCGCGTTGACGGTGAGCCCCGCGTGCTTGGCCAGCAGGTAGATGACGGCTTCCGAGACGACGAGCGCGCCGGCGGCGGAGATCAGCGGGAGGGTCCAGAGCACCGGGCTGCGGTAGGTGAGCAGCAGCAGGATGATCACGACGCTGACGGTGGCGGCGAGCAGGGAGCTGTCGATGCCGGCGAACGCCTTGGCCTGGTCGGCGCCGACCCCGGCCGGGCCGGTGACGTGGGTGGTCATGCCGTGGCTGTCGGCGGCGGCGGTGGCGCGCAGGCTGTCGACGGCGGGGCGCAGGTCGTTCCAGCCGTTGGTGCCGACGTCGATCGGGACGATCGTCTGCATGGCCTGTCCGTCGCCGGAGACCACCGGTCCGACGACCGGCCCGAGGACGTGCGGGGCGGTCGCGAACGTGACCGCGTCCCGCGCACCCTGGGCGCGGTCGGCGGGAGTGAGGCCGCCGGGGCGGTCGTAGACGACGACGGCCTGGGCGGTCTCGATCGGCTGGAAGGCGCGCTGCTCGTTCAGCACCTTCGTCGACTCGGCGTTGCCGGGCAGCCAGCTGGACGCCTGGTTGTCCTCGGCGCCCATGAGCTTCCCGGCCAGCGGGCCGGTGGCGACCAGCAGGATCAGCCAGACCGCCAGCACCACCCACTTGCCGCGGCGGCCGCACGGCAGCGCGGCGAGCCGGGTCGCGATCGTCGTCGCGGCGGTCCGCGCGGTCGGTCGGGACGCGGTCATGGCGGGATCCCCAGGGGCCGGTGGCGGTGATGTCGATCCAGCCTCGCACCGCCGGTACGGACCGGCAGCCCGAGCGGGGCCCCGCTACGGCACCCGGGTCGACCAGACCCGAGTCGGCCACGCCCGGACGGCGGCCACGTCCGGGCCGGCTACACGCGGACGGCGGCCCGCTCGCGCAGTTCCTTGAGGGCGGTGATGTCCATCGCGTGCCCGGTGCCGTCCCCGCCGTGCTTGCGGTCGGGCGTCTCGACGACCAGCGGCACGCCGGCCGTCGCCGGGTGCTCGAACAGCTCGCGGAACGGCTCCGCGCCGATCATCCCCGCACCGATGTTGGCGTGCCGGTCCTTGCGCGCGCCGACGACGTCCTCGGAGTCGTTGGCGTGGATCAGCCGCAGCCGGCCGGGACCGGCGGCCGCGACCAGCGCGTCCAGCGCCGCGGTGACGCCGCCCGGTGCGGCGAGGTCGTGCCCGGCCGCGAAGGCGTGGCAAGTGTCGAGGCAGACGCCGACCTTCGGGTGGCCCTCCAGCGCCTCGACGTACTCGGCGAGGTCCTCCATGCGGGAGCAGAGCGAGCTGCCCTGACCGGCCGTCGGCTCCAGGAGCAGCCAGGGCGCGTCGTCGCCGAGCGCGTCGAGCTCGTCCAGCAGCGGCCGGACGTCCGCCCGCACCTGGGCCATCGCCTCGGCCCGGCGGGATCCGCCGCCGGGCGCGGTGCCGACGGCGGAGCCGGTGTGCAGGACGACGCCGAGGGCGCCGATCGCGTGGCCGCGCAGCAGCGAGTGGCGCAGCGAGACGGCGGAGCGCTCCCTCGTCGCGGGGTTGTCCGAGCCGAAGTTGATCAGGTAGGGCGCGTGCACCCAGGCCGGGACGCCCTGCTCGGCGCAGGCGGCGCGGAACTCCTCGTCCTGCGCGGGGTTGCCCGGGGGCGTGGCCCAGCCGCGCGGGTTGGCCACGAACACCTGGACCGTCTCGGCGCCGACCCGCCGCGCGTACGCGAGGCCGGTCCCGGCCAGCCCGCGGGCGGCGACCGGCACGTGGGCGCCGATCGGGTTGCGGGCGGTGGCGGCGGGCGGTACGAGAGCGGTGCTGTTCACGGCCCCGAGCATGCCACGCGGCCGGGCGTGTCCCGAAAACGGGCCCCGTCCACCCCGGGGACGGCGTTCGCCCGCCCGACCGACGCCCCGTCAGTCCCGCAGCCCAGCCCTGGTGGCGGGCCCACCCGGGCGCCCATAGCGTCGGTTCGGTCATCCCCACCGGCTGTCACGAGCCCCCCACACCGCGTGAGAACCGCCCCGCGCCCACGGCCCGGACCTTGCGCGGAGGAAGAAAACAGGTCACCACACATGCCCACGCGTCGGGTCCACCACCTCGCCGCGGCCACCGCCGCGGTCTGCTCCCTGACCACCGCCCTGACCACCGTCCTCGCCGTCACCCCCGCCCACGCGGACGGAGGCGCCCTGCTCCTCGTCCACCCGGGCGAATCGATCCAGCAGGCCGTCGACGCCGCCCGGCCCGGCGACACCGTGCAGGTCCTGCCCGGCACGTACCGCGGCAGCGTCCGGATCACCACCCCCGGCCTCACCCTGCGCGGCGCCGGCCCGGCCAGCGTGATCGCGCGCGGCGACGGCACCGAGAACGCGTGCGCCGCCGCCGGCCACGGCGTCTGCGTGGACGGCACCGAGGCGGCCCCGCTGTCCGACGTCACCATCGAGGCCCTCGCCGTCACCGGCTTCGCCAAGAACGGCATCGACGCCAGCGGCACGACGGGCCTGACCGTCCGCGCCACCTACGTCCACGACAACGGCCAGCAGGGCATCAGCCAGGAGATCTCCACCAGGGCCGTCATCCTCGGCAACCGCGCGACCGACAACGGCCAGTCCGGCGTCTTCCTCGCCAACTACGCCTACCGCGAGGGCGGCGCGCCCGACACCGGGGGCACCCGCGTCGAGGGCAACGAGCTCTCCGGCAACCGCGTCGGCGTCACCGTCCGCCGGCTGCGCGTGCTGACCGTCCAGGGCAACGAGATCACCGGCAACTGCAGCGGGGTCTTCGTGGTCGGCGACGAGGGCGTGCCCCGGGCCGGGGACCTCGACGTCAGGAAGAACCGGGTGGTCGCCAACAACAAGTTCTGCCCCGCCAATCCCCGCCTCGGCGCCATCCAGGGCGCCGGCATCGTGCTCACCGGCACCGAGGACACCCGGGTCACCGACAACGAGGTCCACGACAACGCCGGCCGCACGGACTTCTCCGGCGGCATCGTCCTGTTCAAGAGCGTCGTCGGCATCCCCAACACCCGTGCGACCGTCACCGGCAACACGCTGAGCGGCAACGGCCCCGCGGACCTCGCCGACCGCGACACCGGCACCGGCAACACCTTCGCCCGCAACACCTGCGCCGTCTCCGAGCCCTCCGGCCGCTGCTGACACCGCCGCTTCCACCCGTAAGGACCGCCCATGACCACCGCACCCGCCCACACCAGCCCCCAGGCCGCGATGCGCCTGCGCGAGCTCGTCTTCGGCGCCGCCTGCGCCGCGGCCGTCCGGGCCGCCGCCCGGCTCGGCGTCGCCGACGCGCTCGGCGACACCCCGATGACCGTCACCGAGCTCGCCGCCGCGCTCGACACCGAACCCCGCCCGCTGCGCCGCCTGCTGCGCGCGCTCACCTGCTACGGCATCTTCGCCGAGACCACCGCGACGACCGCGACCGGCGCGACGACCGCGACCGGCGAGCCCGGCGCGACCACCGCGGCCACCGTGCCCGGCGAGGAGCGCTTCGAGCACACCGAGATGTCCCGCCTGCTGCGCGAGGACGCCCCCAACTCGCTGCGCTACATCTCCCTGTGGTGCACCGAGCCGTGGACCTGGGAGGCCTGGCCGAAGCTGGACGAGGCGGTGCGCTCGGGCCGCAACGTCTTCCCCGAGCTGTTCGGCAAGGAGTTCTTCGACTACCTGCACAGCGACGCGCACGACTCGGCGAAGGTCTTCGACAAGGCGATGACCACCTCCAGCCGGCAGTCCGCCCGGGACTTCGCCGAGTACCTGGACCTCACCGGCGTCGACTCGGTGGCGGACATCGGCGGCGGCCAGGGCCACGTGCTCGCCAGCCTGCTGGAGAAGCACCCGGCGCTGCACGGCACCCTGCTCGACCTGCCCAAGGTGGTGGCCGGGGCGGACGCGCGGCTCCAGGACGGCGGCGCGTTCTCCGCGCGGGCCCGCCTGGTGCCCGGGGACTGCCGCAAGGACATCCCCGTCCGCGCCGACCTCTACATCATCAAGAACATCCTGGAGTGGGACGACGAGAGCACCCGCCGCACCCTCGGCAACGTCGTGGCCGTGGCCCGGCCGGGCGCGCGCGTCGTCGTCGTCGAGAACCTCGTCGACGACAGCCCGTCGATGCGCTTCACCACCGCGATGGACCTGATGCTGCTACTCAACGTCGGCGGCGCCAAGCACTCCAAGGACAGCCTCGTCCGGCTGATGGAGGAGGCCGGTCTGGCGGTGTCCGACGTCCGCTCGGTCAACCCCTACCTGCACGCCTTCGAGGCCACCGTCCGCGGCTGAGCCGCCCACCGCGCCGCCCACCGCGCGAAACGGCCCCCGGGGGGGCCCCCGGGGGGGGGGCGGGGCGGCGGGGGCGGGGTGGCCCCGGGGGGGCCCGCCCAGGGCGGCGCCCCCCCCACCCGGT
>NZ_JBHWGV010000091.1:38073-38725 GCF_042732955.1 Kitasatospora sp. NPDC059747
GCGGAGCGAGGGCGCCCTAGCGAGTCCGCCGAGCCGGCCCAGCCCCCCGCCCGCGCCCCCCCCGTTCGGCGTTCAGGCCCGGTGCGACGACTCCAGGTGCGCGAACACGACCACGTTGTCGAGGTAGTCCCGCCGCTTCTTGTCGTACACGCCGCCGCACGTGATCAGCCGCAGCTGCGCGTCCGGCGTCTTCCCGTACACCTTCTGGTCGGGGAAGGCGTTCTTGGCGAAGGTCTCGACGGAGTCCACCGAGAACACCGCGACGGTGCCGTCCGCGCGCGCCACCTCGACCTTGTTGCCCGGCAGCAGCAGGCTCAGCAGCAGGAACACCGCAGGGCCCTTGGTGGTGTCGACGTGGCCGGCGACGACGGCGCTGCCGCGCTCGCCCGGGGTCACGCCGCCGTTGTACCAGCCGACCAGGTTCTTGTCGTCCGGCGGCGGGGCGTTGAGCTGGCCTGCCGGACCGAGCGTCAGCTCGGTGAAGGGGGCGTCCACGGCGATCTGCGGGATCCGCAGCCGGGCCGGCTTGGACCGCTTCAGCGCCGGTGCGCCCGCGGCGGCTGGGGCGCCCGCGGCGGCCGTGGGGCCCGGCTTGGCGGCCGCGGCCGGTGCCGGTGCCGACGGGCCGGGGGCGGCCGGCGCGGTCGCGGCC
>NZ_JBHWGV010000092.1:0-12178 GCF_042732955.1 Kitasatospora sp. NPDC059747
GGGGGCCTTTCGGGGGGGAGCTCGGGCCGGGGGCCCGGCCGGCGCGCCCCCCCCCGCGCGCCGCGCCCGCCCCCCCCCCCCGCCGCGGCCCCCCCCCCCCCCCCCGGGGGGGGCCCCGTCCTTGTCCCGGGCCCCCGGCTGCCCCAGGATGGGGCCGACGACGACGTGGGAGGACCGTGATGGGTACGAGGCCGCTGCTGAACCGCAGGCTGGCGGGCATGGGGACGACGATCTTCGCCGAGATGTCCGCCCTCGCCACCGCCACCGGCTCGATCAACCTCGGGCAGGGGTTCCCGGACACCGACGGGCCCCGCGAGATCGCCCGGGCCGCCGCGGACGCCGTGCTGACCGGCAAGGGCAACCAGTACCCGCCCGGCCCCGGCATCCCGGAGCTGCGAACCGCGATCGCCGAGCACCAGCAGCGCTTCTACGGCCTCGCCTACGACCCGGACACCGAGGTGCTCGTCACCGCCGGCGCCACCGAGGCCATCGCCGCCGCCCTGCTCGCGCTGCTGGAGCCCGGCGACGAGGTGATCGCGTTCGAGCCGTTCTACGACTCGTACGCCGCCTGCATCGCCATGGCCGGCGCCACGCGCGTGCCGCTCACCCTGCGGGCGCCCGCGTTCCGCCCCGACCTGGACGAACTGCGCGCCCTGATCACCCCGCGCACCCGCCTCCTGCTCCTCAACACCCCGCACAACCCCACCGGCACCGTCCTCACCGCCGACGAGCTCGCGACGATCGCCGCCCTCGCCGTCGAGCACGACCTCCTGGTGATCACCGACGAGGTCTACGAGCACCTCGTCTTCGGCGCCACCCACCACCCCATCGCCGCCCTGCCCGGCATGCGCGAGCGCACCGTCGGCATCTCCTCGGCCGGCAAGACCTTCTCCTTCACGGGCTGGAAGGTCGGCTGGGTCACGGCGGCCCCGGCCCTCGTGTCCGCCGTCCGCACCGCCAAGCAGTACCTGACCTACGTCAGCGCCGGCCCCTTCCAGTACGCCGTCGCCGAGGCGCTCGGCCTCCCCGACGAGTACTTCGACACCTTCCGGGCCGACCTGCTGCGCAAGCGCGACCTGCTCGCCGAGGGGCTCTCGGCGGCCGGCTTCCGCGTCTTCAGCCCCGAAGGCACGTACTTCATCACCACCGACATCACGCCGCTCGGCGAGAAGGACGGCATCGAGTTCTGCCGGGCCCTGCCCGAACGCTGCGGCGTCGTCGCGATCCCCAACGCCGTGTTCTACGACAACACGGACGCCGGCCGCAGCCTGGTCCGCTTCACCTTCTGCAAGCGGGACGACGTGCTCACCGAGGCCGTCGCGCGGCTCCAGCGGCTCTGACCTCCCGTCGACAGGCACTCGGGAGGCAGGAGACCGCGCGGGAGAGAGCTGATGATTCGTCAACTCGCCTTCCATATAAGCCTCGTTGATATCAGCTGATGCCCGTGGGGCAACCTCCCCCGCCTCCCGGGCACGCCCCGCCGCCCGCCGGATCCACCACCCGGCGGGCGGTGGCGCATTCGGGCGCGCGGACCGCGCACAACCCGCGCGCACGGCGCACAACCCGGAGCATGGGGCGCACGCTGTGCAAACTCGCACACCGGGTCGATCAGAGCCGGGAAGCAGGTGTGCTCGAAACGGTGAATGCTTGACAAAGTTGGGTAAATCACCGACGGACCCGGCGTATTCATGCTTCTCTGCTGCTGAATCTCCAGCCGGAATCCTTCCTTCCACGGTCGGCCGCGCCCAGCGCCGCACAGCCACGAACAGCCTCGCCAATCGCCTAGGCCTAGTCGCTGCTGCTTCGGCGGGCGCGCACGGAGCTGAAACGCGGAGCCGAGCATGCTCACCACACTGCAGACCTCCTACACGGACACCCGCGCCGGTGACCTGGCGTGGTGCCTGGGCGGCGACCCGCTGCCCGCTCTCGCGGTCCGCGACCTGAGACTCGACGGCAACGGCCGCCCCGGCACGACCGGCACCCTCCAGCTGCGGCTGCTCGGCGCCTCCCACCAGGTGGTCATCGCGGCCGGCCCGGGCGAGTGCCTGGAGACCGTCGCCTGCCTGCCCGGCCGCCGCACCCCGCTGCCCGCCCGGGTGGCCAAACAGGTGGGCGGCTGGGAGTACGAGTTCGCCGCCCGGATCGAGGTCCTCCCGCCGCACGACTTCGCGGCCCGCGCCCAGGAGCTCCTCGCCCTCGTCGAGGGCCACCCCCGCGGCCTGGCCGGGATCTTCCCCGGCGACCCGAGCGCCTTCACCGCACTGGTCACCCAGGGCGGCGCGGACCGGCTGCTCTGGCGCACCTGGCACGCCTATCCGCAGGAGGGGCAGCTGGTCTGCACCCGCTCCTCGCTCGTGCTCGCGCAGCCGTGAACCACATCGGCCCGGTGGGCGGCGACGAACCCGCCATAGCCCTTGAATCGCACGCAGGAACGATTCGTCAACCGGGTGTCCCGCACTGTCCGTCGGATGGGTGCAGCTATCCGTCCCGCACGTCCCCTAGCGTTTGTTCGTGATCAATCATCCAGCCGGTCCGCCCACGCACCCGGGCGTCGACCTCGACGACGACAGCCCACCCCGGCCCGGGCGGAACCTCACCCCGCTGCCCGCCCGCCGCCGGTCCCGGCTGCGCTCCCGCCCCCGGCTGGCCCGCCTCACCGTCCTGCTGGCCGCGTTCGTCTGCGCGGCCTGCGGACTCGTCTACGAACTCGAACTCGTCGCGCTCGGCGACTACCTGCTCGGCGACACCGTCACCCAGACCTCCGTCGTGCTCTCCGTCATGGTCTTCGCGATGGGACTCGGCTCACTGCTCGCCAAGCGCCTCACCCGCCGCCCCGCCACCGCCTTCGCCCTCGTCGAGTGCGCCCTCGCCCTCACCGGCGGCCTCTCCGTCCTCGCCCTCTACTCCTGCTGGGCCTGGATCGGCCGCTACCAGGCCGCCATGGTCGGCCTCACCTGCCTGATCGGCGTCCTCATCGGCGCCGAGATCCCGCTCCTGATGACCCTCATCCAGCGGATCCGCCGCGAGGACGCCGGCCGGGCCGCGGCCGACCTCTTCGCCGCCGACTACGTGGGCGCGCTCATCGGCGGCCTCGCCTTCCCGTTCCTCATCCTCCCCGGCCTCGGCCCGGGCACCGGCGCCCTCGTCACCGGCGCCGTCAACGCCGTCTCCGGGGCCGCCGTCGTGCTCTGGCTGTTCCGGGAGGAACCGGCCCCCCGGATACGACTGCTGCTCTGGGCCGTCGGCGGTCTCGTCCTCGCCCTCCTCGCCGGCGCCGCCGCCGGCTCCGACGCCATCGAGGACGCCGCCCGGCACGCCCTCTACGGCCCCGGGGTCCGCTACGCCACGCACAGCCGCCAGCAGGAGATCGTCCTCACCGGGCCCGCCGAAGGCCCCCTCCGGCTCTACCTCGACGGCCGGCTCGCCGTCTGCGGGCCCGACGAGTACCGCCGCAACGAAGCCCTCGTCCACCCCGCCATGGCCGCCGGACCGGACGCCCGCGTGCTGCTCCTCGGCGGCGGCGACGGGCTCGCCCTGCGGGAGGTCCTCCGGCACGGCGGGGTCCGCACGGTGCACGTCGTCGAACCCGACGCCACCCTCACCGGACTCGCCCGCACCGACCCCGGCCTCGCCGCCCTCGCCGGGCACTCCCTCGACGACCCCCGGGTCCGCACCACCGCCGCCGACCCGCTGGAATGGCTGCGGCGCTCCCCCGACGACCGCCCGTACGACGTCGTCGTCGCCGACCTGCCGGCCCCCGACGACGGCGGGCCGGTCAAGTTCCACTCCCAGGAGTTCTACGGCCTCGCCACCCGGCTGCTCGCCCCCGGCGGCCGCATCGCCGTCCGGGCCGGCGCCGAGGGGCACGGGCTCTGGCAGACCGAGTCCGGGCTCAGGGCGGCCGGCCTGCGGACCGTCCCGTACGCCGTCCAGGGAAGCGCCACGGCGAGCTGCCGGGCCGGAGCGGCGGAGGGCACCCAGGACTTCCTGCTCGCCTCCGACGCCGAACCGCCACTCGCCCTCGCCACCGACGCCCCACCCCCACGCGCCCTCACCACCGCCACCCTGCACACCTCGGCCACCCGCCTCACCGCCCTCCGCCCCACCCACCCCCCAGCCGCCCTCAGCCTGCTGGGCCCCCGCTGACCACGACGGAGAGCGGCCGCCGCACAGAAAGTCGGCGGGATCGACTTCCAGCGCCGCCCGCCAAAACGGGCATCCGACGCCGCCTCCGCGCAAGAAGTCGGCGGGATCGACTTCCAGCGCAAGCGGCACCAGGCGCCAGCACAACCCCGCCCCCGAAGCCACAGGTGCCGAGCAGGGCAGGCGGCCAAAGCCACCACCGCACAGGAAGTCGGCGGGACCGACTTCCAGCGCCGCCCGGCAGCACGGGCATCCGACGCCGCCGCCGCACAAGAAGTCGGCAGGACCGACCTCCAGCGCAAGCGGCATCAGATGCCAGGACAACCCCGCCCCCGACGAACGCGCCCCCGAAGCCACAAGTAGCCAGCAACACGGGCGCCCGAAGCCGCCGCCGCACAGGAAGTCGGCGAGGTCGACTTCCAGCGCAAGCGGCACCAGATGCCAGGACAACCCCGCCCCCGAAGCCACAGGTGCCGAGCAGGGCAGGCGCCCAAAGCCACCGCCACGCAGGAAGTCGGCGAGGTCGACTTCCAGCGCCGCCCGGCAGAGCAAGCGCCCAAAGCCACCACCACACAGGAAGTCGGCGAGGTCGACTTCCAGCGCCGCCCAACAGCACGGGCATCCGACGCCGCCGCCGCACAAGAAGTCGGCGGGATCGACTTCCCGTGCAGGCCGCTCTCCCTGCGGGAGTGCGACCGGATCACGGTGCCGGGGCGGGTGAGCCGGACCACGTATGGCCGAATGGCGTGCGGGTGCGGGTGGGGGGGTGTTCGGCGGGGGTGGGGAAAACGGGTGGGCGGTAGGTGGGGACCGGGTGCGGTTGGGTCGGTAGGCTCCGTGGCATGGAGCATGAGGTTGTCGTCCCGATGGCTGCCGAGCTGGTGCGGCAGGCGCTGCAGGATCCGGCCGTGCTGGCCCGGAGTGTCCCGGGGCTGAGCACCGAGCCGACGGCCGTCGGCGGCGGGCCGGCCGAGGAGATCGCGGGCCGGCTGCGGGTGCGGATCGGCGGCTCCACCATCACGTACAAGGGCGTGCTGTCGCTGATCGAGGGCCGGGAGGGCGTGCTGACCGTGCTCGCCGAGGGCCAGGAGGCGCGCGGCACCGGCGAGGCGACGGCCACCGTCCGGGTGAGCGTCGCGGCCGGGGCCGATGAGGGCACCGCCGTGGTCCGCTTCACCGGCGACCTGAGCGCCACCGGCCGCCTCGCCGAGTGCGACGACGAGACCCTCGCCGCCACCGGCCGCCGCCTGCTGGACCGGTTCGCCGCGGCTCTCGTCTCCCCGGACGAGGCACCGGACGAGGCACCGGAGGAAGCGAGGGAGACGGAGGAGACGGACGGAACGGAGGACGGGGGCAGCGTCCTGTTCATCGAGGAGCACCAGGACCACCCCGGCGACGACCTCGACGACGACCTCTCCGACCTGATCGCCTTCTCCGACGCCGACGCCGAGCGCTTCGGCCTCCCCACCGGCGGCGCCGACGAGCACGAGGACGCGGTGGCCGAGGAACTGCCCGCCGAGCTGCCGTTCGAGTACGAGGAGGAGCCGGTGCTGACCGGCCCGGTGCGCCGCAGCATCGTCGGCCGCTCCGCCGAGGAGGTCGACCACGCCCCGCCGCGCGGCCGCTACGCGCCCGCCCTGCCGGCCCGCAGCGCACGCGCACGCGCGGCGTCCCGCTGGGGCGGCGACGCCGGCGGGATCGTGGTGCCCGGCCCGGGCGGCCGCAGCGCGGTGCCGTGGGTGATCGGCGGCGGGGTGGCCCTGCTGGGCGGCGCCGTGGTGCTGGTGCGGGCGCTGCGCCGCAAGTAGGTCCTCGGGCCGCGGGCCGACTCGCTGCTGCCCGGCGGGCGGGCGCCGCGGGTCGGGCCCTAGACTGAACGCTCATGAGCAACGACCGCGACGCCCTGCTGGCACAGATCAAGGACAAGGCCGTCGTGCACGGCAAGGTCACCCTTTCCTCCGGCAAGGAGGCCGACTACTACGTCGACCTCCGCCGGATCACGCTGGACGGCGAGGCCGCCCCGCTGGTCGGCCGGGTGATGCTGGACGCGACCTCGCACCTGGACTACGACGCCGTCGGCGGGCTGACCCTGGGCGCCGACCCGGTCGCCGCCTCGATGCTGCACGCCGCCGCCGCGCGCGGCCGGACGCTGGACGCCTTCGTGGTCCGCAAGGCGGGCAAGGCGCACGGCCTGCAGCGCCGCATCGAGGGCCCGGACGTGAAGGGCCGCCGGGTGCTGGCGGTCGAGGACACCTCCACCACCGGCGGCTCGGTGCTGACCGCCGTCGAGGCGCTGCGCGAGGCGGGCGCCGAGGTGGTAGGCGTCGCGGTGATCGTCGAGCGCGGTGGCGCCGCCGCCGTCGAGGCGCAGGGCCTGCCGTACGTGACCGCCTACACCGCGGCCGACCTGGGCCTGTAGTCCGCCCGGCAGGACCCCCGCAGCATCCCCGCAGCACCCCGAGAACGTCAGAGGGGCCCGGTCCCGTCCCACGTGTTTCACGTGGAACAAGGACCGGGCCCCTCCGCCGTTCCGCCGGTGTGCGCTCAGCCGCGCCGGTGGCGCCCGCCGGCGCTCTGCGCGGTGTCGCCGACGGCCTCCACGCCGCCGCCGGCCTTCTTCTTCTTGCGCTCCCGCAGGACCTCGATGAGGATCGGCGAGATCGAGAGCAGGACGATCAGCAGGACCGCCGGGATCAGGTACTTGTCGATCACCGGGGCGAGCGCGTCACCGAAGAAGTAGCCGATCAGCAGCATGGACTCGGTCCACAGCACGCCGCCGATGACGTTCCACAGGAAGAACGTCCGGGCGGGCATCTCCAGGGTGCCCGCGACCGGGTTGAGGAAGGTCCGGACGATCGGCATGAAGCGCGCGAGCACGACGGCCTTGCCGGGTCCGAACTTGGTGAAGTACTCCTCCGCCTTCATCACGTACTCGCGGCGGAAGATCTTCGACTCGGGCTTGTCGAACATCCTCGGTCCGACCTTCGCCCCGATCAGGTGCCCGAGCTGGGCGCCCGCGATCGCCGCGATCGGGGCTCCGGTCAGCAGGAGCGCGATCGGCAGCTTGGCGCCGTCGCCGAGCACCGACGAGGCGGCGTTCGAGGCGGCCACGCCGGCGATGATCAGCAGCGAGTCGCCCGGGAAGAAGAACCCGACCAGCAGGCCGGTCTCCGCGAAGATGATCGCGAGAAGCCCGATGGCGCCGAGGGACGAGATCAGTTGTTTGGCGTCGAGCAGGTTGACGGCCAGCTGGTTGTAGTCCACGGGCGCAGGATAGCGGTCGTACCTTGCGGGCGGTCTCCGCGTACGCCCCCCCGGGCGCCGTTCCGACTGGCGGGCTCCTGCTGACCTGCGAGCACGAGTCTGGGAAGATGACACAGGCGTCCGGTCCGCGGTCGCAAAACACCCTCGTTGTCTGCCGCGGTGGTCGCCCCGAACCTTGGTACCGGTGTGCCGGACCCGCAGAGCCGCGCATCGGCGGCCGGTACCCCGGAGTCGTCACGAAGGCGTACCCAGCGTCGGACAGCACCGTCCGTACGCCGCAACCCGACAGGAGCGGATCGCATGCCCATCGCAACTCCCGAGGTCTACAACGAGATGCTGGACCGGGCCAAGGCGGGCAAGTTCGCCTACCCGGCCATCAACGTCACCTCGTCGCAGACGCTGCACGCCGCGCTGCGCGGTTTCGCCGAGGCCGAGAGCGACGGCATCATCCAGATCTCGACCGGCGGCGCGGAGTTCCTGGGCGGCCAGCACAACAAGGACATGGTGACCGGCGCCGTCGCGCTGGCCGAGTTCGCCCACATCGTGGCCGCCAAGTACGACATCACCGTCGCGCTGCACACCGACCACTGCCCGAAGGACAAGCTGGACGGCTACGTCCGTCCGCTGCTGGCGGTCTCCGCCGAGCGCGTCGCCAAGGGCCTGAACCCGCTGTTCCAGTCGCACATGTGGGACGGCTCGGCCGAGACCCTGGCCGACAACCTGGAGATCGCCCAGGAGCTGCTCGCCCAGGCCGCCGCCGCCAAGATCATCCTTGAGGTCGAGATCACCCCGACCGGCGGCGAGGAGGACGGCGTCACCCACGAGATCAACGACGAGCTGTACACCACCGTCAACGACGCCGTGCGCACCGCCGAGGCGCTGGGCCTGGGCGAGAAGGGCCGCTACCTGCTGGCCGCCTCCTTCGGCAACGTGCACGGCGTGTACAAGCCGGGCAACGTCGTGCTGAAGCCGGAGCTGCTGCGCGAGCTGCAGGACGCGATCGGCAAGCAGTACGGCAAGGCCGACCCGTTCGACTTCGTCTTCCACGGCGGCTCGGGCTCCTCCGCCGAGGAGATCGCCACCGCGCTGGAGAACGGCGTCGTGAAGATGAACCTCGACACCGACACCCAGTACGCCTTCACCCGCCCCGTCGCGGCGCACATGTTCCAGAACTACGACGGCGTGCTGAAGGTCGACGGCGAGGTCGGCAAGAAGAACACCTACGACCCGCGCACCTGGGGCAAGCTGGCCGAGGCCGGCATGGCCTCCCGCGTGCTCGAGGCCGCGCAGCAGCTGCGCTCGGCGGGCAACCGCCTGAAGTGAGCCCGGTAGCGGCGCCGGTCCCGGCGGCGCGAACGTCGGTGCCCCCGGTGGTCCGTCCACCGGGGGCACTCACGCGTTCGGAGGCTCACGCACTCACACCGGACGGGCCGGCTACTGCTTGAGCGCCTCGTACGCCTCTTCGCTGCTGTCCTTCAGGAACTGCCAGCAGCGGGCCTCCTCCTCCGTCTCCTTGATCGCGCCGGCCGCCCGGGCCAGCGCCGCCAGGCAGCGCAGGAAGCCGCGGTTGCCGCGGTGCTCCCACGGCACCGGCCCGTGGCCCTTCCAGCCGTTGCGGCGCAGCGCGTCCAGGCCGCGGTGGTAGCCGGTGCGGGCGTAGGCGTACGACTCGACGTAGCGGCCGGCCGCGAACGCGTCGTCGGCGAGCATGGCCCAGGCCAGGCAGAAGGTCGGGAAGTCGGCCGCGACCTGGGTCGGCGACGCCGACTCCTCCGCGAGCATGCGGTAGGGCTGCTCGTCCTCGGGGAGGTGGGTCGGTTCGGGGCCGTCGAGTAGATTCCGGTGAATCGCCATGGAGTGCAGTCTGCCATCCGAGCCGCAGGGGTCAACCGCCGTCGGGTGACCGGACCGGGCGGAAAGCTGCATACCGGGTATGTGGACATTCACCCGTTCTCCATGTCAGGGTGTCGAGCGTGCCCGCAGCTCGAACCGCCTCGCGCAGGAGTGCCCGCTCCGGCCGCAGACGCCGCCCGCCGCGTCGCCGCATGGGCCCCGCGCTCCTCATCGCGCTCGTCGCCTCGGTGGCCGTCCTGTCCACGGCGGTCGTCGTGCTGATGAGCCGCCACTCCGCCGCGCCCGCGACCGGGCCGACGACGCAGGCGCGGGTCGTGCCGGCGGCCGAGCTGAGCGCCCCCGCTCCGACGGCCACCCCGACGCCCACCCCGACGCCGACGCCGACGGCCACCCCGACACCCACGCCGACTCCGACTCCCACCGCGTCCGACCCCGGCCCCGCCAAGGGGGCCGGGACGTTCACGGTCGCCCCCGCCACCGCCCAGCCGGTCGGCAAGGGCAACATCCGGCGCTACCGGGTCGAGGTCGAGGACGGCATCGGGATCGACCCGACGGCCGCCGCCACCCAGATCCACGGCATCCTCGGCGACAAGCGCGGCTGGACCAGCGACCGCAAGAACGGCTTCCAGCTGGTCGCGAGCGGCCCGTACGACTTCACCGTGAAGATCGCCTCACCCGCCACCGTGGACCGGCTCTGCGGCGCCGCCGGCCTGGACACCCACGGCGAGGTGAACTGCGACGTCGGCAGCCAGGTGATCGTCAACGCCAAGCGCTGGAACACCGGTTCACCGCAGTTCGACGGCCCGCTGGACGAGTACCGGGCGCTGATCGTCAACCACGAGGTCGGCCACCGGATCGGCCACGGCCACGAGACCTGCCCCGGCCCCGGCAAGCCGGCGCCCGCGATGATGCAGCAGATCTACGGCCTCAAGGGCTGCGCCCCCAACGCCTGGCCGTACTCGGCGGACGGGACGTACCTGGGCGGGCCCTCGGTGCCGTGACCGGCGCGAAAGCCCGTGCACCGGAACAGGATCGGGACGGAGTAGGCGCGCGCCCGCGATGAGCGCGCCCTACCCTGCGAGCATGACCGCTGCCCAACGCCGCACGTTCACCGCCGTGTTCGCCTCCGCCGGGGTCCTGCTCGGCACCGCCGCCTGCTCGTCCTCGCCCGCGGGCGTGGCCGGTCCCGGCGCGCTCTCGTACGACACCGTCCGCGCCACCGCCCAGAAGCTGCACCAGGACCGGCAGAACACCTGCCCCTTCGGCCTCGACCTCGGCAAGGCCCTCAAGGCGGCCGGGCTCCCCGACGCGGTCGGCCCGGACACCGGCAACGGGTCCGCCGTGGACGGCGAGGTCGGTGACGGCCGCCCGCCCCAGCCCTGGCCCACGGGCGCGACCCACCCGCCGGAGATGCCGTCGATCCCGGCCACTCCCCCGAACGCCGACATCACCTGCGCGTACCGGGCGGGCGGGAGCTCGCTCGCCGTCGAGCTGTTCGCCGTCCCGAAGACCGGAGTGGCCGTCAACCTCCTGCTGCCGCGCATCCAGAGCCGGGCACGTGCCTCGGTCAGCCAGCTCCGGCAACTGGCCGACCACCAGCCGGGCCCCGGACAGACCGTGCTCGTGCCGGGGGCGGACACGGCCGCCCTCGCCCGGCTGGCCCCGAAGGGCGAGGGCGACATCGTCCTGATGCTGTCCGAGGACTCCGCGGGCGACACCCCGGACCGGACGTACACCGGTGAGGGCCTCCGCAAGGCCGCGGAGGCCCTGGCGGGGCAGCTGCGCTAGGGCGTGTCTTTCGGCTCAGGTCGGAGGGCCGCGGCGTCAGGGTGCGTGCATCGCAAGGCGGAGGAGGGAGTCCATGCGGAGCATCGGCGACCGACGACAACGCAGCGAGGCGCGTGCCCTGGCGTCGCGGCACCCGGCCTGATCCGAAAGACACGCCCTGGGGCGAAGAGCCGCCGGATCAGCCGAGGACCGGCAAGTACGCGCTCAGGTCGCTGCGTTCGCCCGAGGCCGAGACCGCGGCGGCGTCCACCGCCGCGGCCCAGGCGGTGCGGCCGGTGGCGAGCCGGATCCAGGTCAGCGGGTCGGTCTCGACCACGTTGGGCGGGGTGCCCCGGGTGTGCCGGGGGCCCTCGACGGCCTGCACGACGGCGTACGGCGGGATCCGCAGCTCGACCGCGCCGCCGGGGGCCCGGGCCGCGAGGGTGTCGGCGAGCAGCCGGGTGACGGCGGCGACGGCCTGGCGGTCGTGCGGGAAGGCGTCGGAGCCGAGGGCGTCGGCCAGGTCGTCGGCGTGCACGACCGTCTCGACGAGCCGGGTGACCAGCATGTCGGCGAGCGTCATCGAGCCGAGCCGGATCTCGAACCGCCGTGCCGGGTCGGCGGCTTCGGGCCGCTCCAGCAGTCCGGTCAGCGCGTCGGCGGCCCGTCCGAAGGCCTCCGCCACCGCGGCCGGGGACCCGGCGAAGTCCGCCGCGGCGCGCTCCCCGGCCTGCTCGTCCAGCAGCGGCGCGACCGTACCGACCGCCACCACCCAGCCCGTCAGGTCCAGCGGCGGGCGCCCCTGGAGCGGATCGTCCAGGTGCGCGGGGACGAAGTCGAGCTGGACGGCGAGGTGCGCGAGCAGCTCGCGGACGGTCCACTTCCCCAGCCTGGTCGGCAGGTCCAGCTGCTCCGCGGTGAGGCCGCGCACGGCGGCGCGCAGCGCCCCGGTCTGGGCGGCCAGCGCGGCGCGGACCTTCTGCGGTTGGTACGTGCGGGACTTGGGAGGCATGCGGCTCAAGATACGCCGAGGGGGGGGGGGGGGGGGGGCCCCCCGCCGCCCCCCCCCGCGGCGGAGGTGCGCCCCGCGGCCCGGCACGCGCGGGGGGCGGGGGCGGAGCAGCGCCCGCGGGGCGCGGGGTAGGTCGCG
>NZ_JBHWGV010000092.1:12188-38182 GCF_042732955.1 Kitasatospora sp. NPDC059747
GGCGCGGCGTGTCTGTTTGGTGTGTCTCGGCGCGGGTTGGGTTCGGGCCCTCCCCTAGCCGCGCGGGGGGGGGGGGGCCCGCCCCCCCCCCCCCCCCCGCCCCTCGAAAAGCCGATCAGGCCAGCAGGGCCTCGATGACGCCGGTGTGGGCGTCCTTCAGCTCGGCCAGCGTGACGCTGAACTGCCCCTGGACGTCGATGCTGTCGCCGTCCACGACGCCGATCCGGGTGGCCGGCAGGCCCCGGGCGGTGCACATGTCGTTGAACCGGAGCTCCTCGCTGCGCGGCACCGCCACGACGGCGCGGCCGGCCGACTCGGAGAACAGGAACACGAACGGGTCCGCGCCCTCGGGCACGATGATCCGCGCGCCCTGGCCGCCCTTGAGGCAGCTCTCCACGAGCGCCTGGCCGAGGCCGCCGTCGGAGAGGTCGTGCGCGGCGTCGATCATGCCGTCGCGCGAGGCGGCGATCAGGATGTCGCCGAGCAGCCGCTCGCGCTCCAGGTCGACCTTGGGCGGCAGGCCGCCAAGGTGGTCGTGGACGACCTGGGACCAGGCCGAGCCGCCGAGCTCGTCCGCCGTGTCGCCGAGCAGGTAGAGCAGCTGCCCCTCCTCGGCGAAGGCGACCGGGGTGCGGCGGGTCACGTCGTCGATGACGCCGAGCACCGCGACCACGGGGGTCGGGTGGATGGCGACCTCGCCGGTCTGGTTGTACAGCGAGACGTTGCCGCCGGTGACCGGGGTGCCGAGGACCAGGCAGGCGTCGGCCAGACCGCGGGTGGCCTCGGCGAACTGCCACATGACGTCCGGGTCCTCGGGGGAGCCGAAGTTGAGGCAGTCGGAGACGGCGAGCGGCTTGGCGCCGCCGGCCGCGACGTTGCGGTAGGCCTCGGCGAGGGCCAGCTGGGCGCCGGTGTACGGGTCCAGCTTGGCGTAGCGACCGTTGCCGTCGGTGGCGACCGAGACGCCGAGGTTGGTCTCGTCGTCGATCCGGATCATGCCCGAGTCCTCGCCGTGCGAGAGCACGGTGTTGCCGAGCACGTACCGGTCGTACTGGTCGGTGATCCAGGACTTGGAGGCCTGGTTCGGGTGGCCGGCGACCTTCAGCAGGTCGGCCTTGAGGCCCTCGCCGGTGGTCGGGCGGGCCAGCCGCTCGCCGGTGGGGGCGTCGGCCTGCAGCGCGTCCTGCCAGCTCGGGCGGGCGTACGGGCGCTGGTAGGTCGGGCCCTCGTGGGCGACGGTGCGCGGCGGCACGTCGACGACGAGCTCGCCGTGCCAGAAGATCTCCAGGCGCTCGCCGTCGGTCACCTCACCGATGACGTTGGCGATGACGTCCCACTTCTCGCAGATCTCCAGGAAGCGGGCGACCTTGTCCGGCTCGACGATCGCGCACATGCGCTCCTGCGACTCGCTCATGAGGATCTCCTCCGGCGAGAGCGTGTTGTCGCGCAGGTGCACGGTGTCGAGGTCGATCCGCATGCCGCCGGAGCCGGCCGAGGCCAGCTCGCTGGTGGCGCAGGACAGACCGGCGCCGCCGAGGTCCTGGATGCCCTTGACGAGCTTCTCGCCGAAGATCTCCAGGGTGCACTCGATGAGGAGCTTCTCCTGGAACGGGTCGCCGACCTGGACGGCCGGGCGCTTGGCCGGCTTGGTGTCGTCGAAGGTCTCGGAGGCCAGCACCGAGACGCCGCCGATGCCGTCGCCGCCGGTGCGGGCGCCGTACAGGATGACCTTGTTGCCGGCGCCGGAGGCCTGCGCGAGGTGGATGTCCTCGTGCTTCATGACGCCCACGCACAGCGCGTTGACCAGCGGGTTGCCCTGGTAGCAGGAGTCGAAGACGACCTCGCCGCCGATGTTCGGCAGGCCCAGGCAGTTGCCGTAGCCGCCGATGCCCGCGACGATCCCGGGCAGCACGCGCCGGGTGTCCGGGTGGTCGGCCGCGCCGAACCGCAGCGGGTCCATGACGGCGACCGGGCGGGCGCCCATCGCGAGGATGTCGCGCACGATGCCGCCGATGCCGGTGGCCGCGCCCTGGTAGGGCTCGATGTACGACGGGTGGTTGTGCGACTCGACCTTGAAGGTCACCGCGTAGCCCTGGCCGACGTCCACGACACCGGCGTTCTCGCCGATGCCGACGAGCATGGCGTCGGAATCGGGCTTCTTCTCGCCGAACTGCTTCAGGTGGACCTTGCTGCTCTTGTACGAACAGTGCTCCGACCACATGACCGAGTACATCGCGAGTTCCGCCCCGGTCGGGCGGCGGCCGAGAATCTCCCGGATCCGCGCGTACTCGTCCTCCTTGAGGCCGAGTTCGGCCCACGGCTGGGCCGCGTCCGGGGTCTGCTCGGCGTTCTTGACGGTGTCGAGGCTCATCAGGCGTTCACCAGCTGCTTCAGGACGGAAGTGAAGAAGCCCAGGCCCTCGGTGGTCGGACCGGTGAGCGGCTCCACCGCGTGCTCCGGGTGCGGCATCAGGCCGACGACATTGCCGGCGGCGTTGGTGATGCCGGCGATGTCGCGGTACGAACCGTTCGGGTTGACGTCCAGGTAGCGGGCGACCACCCGGCCCTCGGCCTCCAGCTCGTCCAGGACGTGCGCGTCGGCGACGAAGCGGCCCTCGCCGTTCTTCAGCGGAACCACGATTTCCTGGCCCGCCGAGTAATCCCGGGTCCACGCGGTGCCGGCGTTCTCGATCCGCAGCTTCTGGTCGCGGCAGACGAAGTGCAGCGAGTCGTTGCGGGTGAGCGCGCCCGGCAGCAGGTGCGATTCGCACAGCACCTGGAAGCCGTTGCAGATACCGAGGACCGGCATTCCGAGCTTCGCCTGCTCGATGATGGTGGTCATGACCGGCGAGAAGCGGGAGATCGCCCCGCAGCGCAGATAGTCGCCGTAACTGAAACCGCCCGGCAGGACGACGGCGTCGACCTGGTGGAGATCCTCGTCACGGTGCCAGAGGGAGACCGGCTCGGCGCCGGCCAGCCGGACCGCGCGCTGCGCGTCGCGGTCGTCGAGGGAACCGGGGAAAGTGACGACGCCTACGCGGGTGGTCACTTCGCCGCCTCCTCGACCCGGACGGTGAAGTCCTCGATCACGGTGTTGGCGAGAAAGGTCTCGGCGGCTTCGCGGATACGGGCGAGTGCGGCGTCGTCGACCGGACCCTCCAGCTCCAGCTCGAAACGCTTGCCCTGGCGGACGTCGGCGATCCCGGTGAATCCGAGACGGGGCAGTGCGCGCTGCACCGCCTGTCCCTGGGGGTCGAGGATCTCCGGCTTGAGCATGACGTCGACTACGACGCGTGCCACTGGCACTCCCGGTGGTGTCTTCGTGAGGCGGGGGAACTCCAGACTACCGGTGGTTTCGGGCGGGATTGCTGGCCGGGGAGAGCGACGCGCGTAGACCCGAGACCCTTACGCCGCAAGGGATCCGGCCGCGCCGACCCCCACCCCCGGCAGCCGATTTCGGCGGATTGGCCGGCCGGGCGGAGAACCCCCGAAGAACACCCGAATACGGCACTCCGGGACAGAACCGCCCGTCCCGTGCTCCGGTATCCGCAAGTCCCACGAAGAGACGTGAATATCCGGAAAAGAATGCCGGACTCTTCGATTTCGACCAGCTTCGGGTGCAGAATAGGGCCACCTGTCGCGGCAAGTGCTGCGTATCCGGCGGGCCACCAGGCCTGCCCGTATGCGCTTGCGCGAGTGGTGCACATCAGGCCCCGGGGCGCACCCCGCGCGCCGACGGCCGAATTGCCCGAGAGGATTGACACCCATGGCACAGCGTGTAGTTGTCACGCTCTCCGACGACCTGGACGGCGGCGCCGCCGCGGAAACCGTCCACTTCGGCGTCGACGGGAAGTCGTACGAGATCGACCTGTCCGTGGACAACGCGGAAAAGCTGCGGGAGGCCCTCGCGCCGTTCGTCGCGGCCGGGCGGCGGCAGAGCCGCACCGGAAAGTCCTTCCGCCGCACCGCGCTGACCCCCGACCCGGCCGCGGTCCGCGCCTGGGCCCAGTCGCGCGGAATGGAGCTGCCGGCCCGCGGGCGCATCCCCAAGCACGTGTACGAGGCGTTCGCCGAGGCGAACTGACCCCGGCGGGGACGTCCGGCCCGAGCCGGCGGTCCCGCGGTCGCCCTGCCCGCCGAAAGGGTGGGGCGACCACCCCGAACGATGCTGTAGAGTATTCCTCGTCGCCGCAACGGAGAGATCCGAAGAGGCGGCCGGTGCCCCACCAGGCACCGTGCGGACGTGGCTCAGTTGGTAGAGCATCACCTTGCCAAGGTGAGGGTCGCGAGTTCGAATCTCGTCGTCCGCTCGCAGTGCGCGAGCACAGCACAACTCAATAGTTTGACCTGCGGACGTGGCTCAGTTGGTAGAGCATCACCTTGCCAAGGTGAGGGTCGCGAGTTCGAATCTCGTCGTCCGCTCAGAAACGAAGGGCTCCTCGGTAGAGGGGCCCTTCGGCATTTCCCCGGGCACTCCCCGCATCCGCGGGCGTACCGGTGACCGATGACATTTGTCACCGCCGACCCGTGGATCCGCACCCCCTTCCGATGACGGCGCGCACTGACCGCGCGGACCGGGCGGCGGAAGGCTGGAGCCATGGAAACGCGCCAGCCCGCCGGCACCTCCGGCCCCGTGATCGAGGTCACCGACCTCCAGCGCCACTACGGCTCCGGCACCACCGGCTACCACGCCGTCCGCGGCGTCGACCTGACCGTCGGCCGCGGCGAGCTCTACGCCCTGCTCGGCACCAACGGGGCCGGCAAGACCTCCACCATGGAGCTCGTCGAGGGCCTGGCCGCGCCCAGCGGCGGCACCGTCCGGGTGCTCGGCCACGACCCGTACCGGGAGCGGGCCGCGCTCCGCCCGCGGATCGGCATCATGCTCCAGGAGGGCGGCTTCCCCGGCGAGCTCACCGTCGCCGAGACCGGCCGCACGTGGTCCGGCCTGACCAGCGGCGCCCGCCCGGTGGCGGAGGCGCTGGAGCTGGTCGGCCTCGGCCACCGGCGCGACGTGCGGGTCAAGCAGCTGTCCGGCGGCGAGCGCCGCCGGCTCGACCTGGCGATGGCCCTGCTCGGGCGCCCCGAGGTGCTCTTCCTGGACGAGCCCAGCACCGGCCTGGACCCGGAGGCCCGCGCCGCCGTCTGGCGGCTGGTCCGCGAGCTGCGCGCCCAGGGCACCACCGTGCTGCTCACCACGCACTACCTGGAGGAGGCCGAGGAACTGGCCGACCGGCTGGCGATCATGCACGGCGGGCGGGTCGTCACCACCGGCACCGTCGCCGAGGTGATCGCCGGACGGCCCTCCCGGATCACCTTCGAACTGCCCGAGTTCAGCGGGGCCTCGCTGCCGCTGCTGGCCGGGGCCGAGGTCGCCGTCGACGGCCGCAAGGTCACCGTGCAGACCTCCGCCCTCCAGCGGGACCTCCACGAGCTGCTCGGCTGGGCCCACCACCACGACCTCGCGCTCGGCGCCCTGGACGCCCGCAGCGCCTCGCTGGAGGAGGCCTTCCTCGCGATCGCCTCCGAGGCCGCCCACCAGGACGAGCCGCGGCCGCCCGCGCCCGCCGGCCGCGCCTCCCGTCCCTCCCGCTCCTCCCGCCGCCTGATCGGATCCGCCCGATGACCACCGCCGCCCCCTCCAGCGCCACCGGCACCACCACCGGCACCGCCGCCGGCCCGCAGGGGACCGCCCTGCGCCGCCTGGCCTCCCTCGGCCGCTCCGAGGCCACCCTGCTGCTGCGCAACCGCTCGGCCCTGTTCACCGCCCTGCTGCTGCCGGTGCTGATGATCGCCGGCCGCCGCAGCATGCTGAAGCAGCAGGCCTCGGACCACCCCGGCCTGGACGTCGACTCGCTGCTGATCATCGGCACCATCGGCGGGATCCTGGCCTTCGTCGTCTACTACAACCTGACCGCCGCGTACGTCGGCCGCCGCAACGAGCTGGTGCTCAAGCGGCTGCGCACCGGCGAGGCCCGGGACCTGGAGATCCTGGCCGGCACGGCCGTGCCCTCGGTGAGCCTCGCGCTGCTGATGAGCGCGGTCGTCGCGGGCGGCGGCGCCGCCTTCCTGCACCTCGGCGCCCCGGTGAACCCGCTGCTGCTGGCCGCCGGGCTGCTCCTGAGCATCGGCACGATGATGGCGACGGCCGCGCTCACCAGCGCCTTCACCAAGACCGTCGAGACCGCCGGCATCACCACCCTCCCGCTGCTGCTCGTCTCGCAGTTCGGCTCCGGCCTGTTCATCCCGCTGGAGGTCATGCCCGACCGGGTCGCCGACTTCTGCCGGCTGCTGCCCACCACCCCGGGCTTCCAGCTGATCCGGATCGGCTGGACCGGCACCGACGGCTCGGCCGCCGCCACCGGCTTCGGCGGCACCTGGTCCACCGCCGTGCCGCACCTCGTCACGGGCGCCGTGTGGCTGGGCCTGGCGGGCTGGGGCGCGGTCCGGTACTTCCGCTGGGAGTCCCGCCGCTGACGTCCCGGCGGGCGGCACCGCAACCGAAGCCCCGGCCCCTCCCTCCCTCTGATATGAAGGCAGCGACAGCAACGTGACGGGACGGGGAGCAAGTCGATGCAGGTCAGGGGGCCGATCCGGCGCTGGAAGGGCTACGGCAAGCCGCAGCGCGCCGAGCTGTACTTCCGCTGGTCGCTGTACCTGATGGCGTGGATGATGCTGCCGATCAACCTCGTGGTCAGCGCCTCCCCCGCGAACCTCCCGCACTACGGCACCGCCGTCCGGGTCGCCCTGGTCGTCTCGCTCGCCTCCACGCTGGTCACGCTCCGGGCGTACCGCACCGCGCTCGACCACTACCTGAAGCGGCCGGTCGAGTACCGGCGCTGGCTGGTCGTCAACGCCGTCCTGACGGTGGTCGGCTCCTGGACCGTCATCCTGCTCGGCCCGTCCACCGGCGGGCCGGTGAGCCCCCACGCGCCGCCGTTCACCGCGGTCGTCGCCACCGCCCTGATGGGCTCGGCGATCGGCCCGACGGCCGTCGCGGTCTCCCTGCCCCGGACCTTCCTGATCGCCATCGGCCAGGTCCTGGCGATCGCTCCCGCGATGGTGCTGGCCGGGTTCGACCCGGGCATCACGATCGGGCTGCTGGTCGGGGCGGTGATCGGCCTGTCCTTCCTGATCGGCAGCTGCCGCAGCTTCGCCTGGGTGACCGCGATCGTCTGGGAGCTGGACGCCGCCCGCGAGGCGCAGTCCCGGCTCGCCGTCGCCGAGGAGCGGCTGCGCTTCTCCCGCGACCTGCACGACGTCATGGGCCGCAACCTCACGACGATCGCGCTCAAGAGCGAGCTCGCCGTCCAACTCGCCCGCCGGGGGCGCGCGGAGGCCGCCGAACAGATGGCCGAGGTGCAGCGGATCGCCCAGGACTCGCAGCGCGAGGTCCGCGACGTCATCCGCGGCTACCGCACCGCCGACCTGCACGCCGAGGCGATCGGCGCCCGGGCGGTGCTGCGCTCCGCCGACGTCGCCTGCGAGATCGACCTCGGCGAGGACGCGGACCGGCTGCCGGCCCCGGTGCAGTCGGTGCTCGGCTGGGTGATCCGCGAGGCCACCACCAACGTGCTGCGGCACAGCGAGGCCGCGCACTGCCTGATCCGCCTGCACCGGGAGGACGGCCGGGCGGTGCTGGAGCTGGAGAACGACGGCGTGCCGGAGGTCCCGCTGCCCTCCCAGGGCGGCGGCACCGGACTGCGCGGGCTCCGCGAGCGGCTGGCCGCCCACGACGGCGAGCTGACCGTCCCGACGGCCGCACCGGGCACGTTCCGGATGCTCGCGGCCGTACCGATCTGACCGACGTCACCCCGTCCGCCGGCGCCGAGGAGGCCCACCGATGACCGAGACCCCGCCCGTCCGCGTCCTGCTCGCCGACGACGAGCACCTGATCCGGGGCGCGCTGGCCGCGCTGCTGTCGCTGGAGGACGACATCGAGGTCGTCGCCCAGGCCGGCTCCGGCCCGGAGGCGCTCGCGATGGCCCAGGCGCACCGGCCCGACATCGCCGTCCTGGACCTGCAGATGCCCGGACGCGACGGCATCGAGGTCGCCACCGAACTGCGCCGGCTGCTGCCGGACTGCCGCTGCATGATCGTCACCGGCCACGGCCGGCCCGGCTACCTGAAGCGGGCGCTGGAGGTCGGGGTGCGCGGCTTCCTGCCCAAGACCGTGTCGGCGGCCGACCTCGCGGGGATCATCCGGACCGTCCGGGCCGGCGGCCGGTACGTCGACCCCGAGCTCGCCGCGGACGCGATCAGCGCCGGCGAGACGCCGCTGACGCCGCGCGAGACCGACGTCCTGGAGCTGGCCGCGGACGGCACCCCGATCGCCGAGATCGCCGCGCGGGCGGCGCTGTCCCAGGGCACCGTCCGCAACTACCTGTCCTCGGCGGCCACCAAGCTGGGCGCGGAGAACCGGCACGCGGCGGTGCGGATCGCCCGCGAGCACGGCTGGATCTGACGGCCGTACCCGCGGGCGGTCGGGGGATCAGACCCAGCTGGTGCCGGTCAGGCGCTCGTACACCTCGACGTACTTGGCCCGGGTCCGCTCGACCACCTCGGCCGGCAGCGCCGGCGGCGGCTCCTCGCTGTAGCGGTCCCAGCCGGAGGCCGGGGAGACCAGCCAGTCGCGGATGAGCTGCTTGTCGAAGGACGCCTGCGAGCGGCCGGGCTCGTAGTCGTCGGCCGGCCAGTAGCGGGAGGAGTCCGGGGTGAGCACCTCGTCGCCGATCACCAGCTCGCCGTCCAGCAGGCCGAACTCGAACTTGGTGTCGGCCAGGATGATGCCGCGGTCGCGGGCGATGTCCCGGGCGCGGGCGTAGACGTCGAGGGTGGTGCGGCGCACCTGGTTGGCCAGCTCGGCGCCGATCCGGCGGGCGGTCTCCTCGTAGGGGACGTTCTCGTCGTGCTCGCCGACCTCGGCCTTGAGCGCCGGGGTGTAGATCGGGGCGGGCAGCTCGGAGCTGTTGACCAGGCCCTCGGGCAGCGCGATGCCGCAGACCGTGCGGCTCTCCTCGTACTCGCTCAGGCCGGAGCCGGCCAGGTAGCCGCGGGCGACCGCCTCGACCGGGATCATGTCCAGGCTCTTGCAGATCAGCGTGCGGCCCTTCCAGTCGGCGGGCGCGCCGGCCGGGACCTCGGTGGAGATCACGTGGTTGGGCACGATGTCGGCGATCCGCTCGAACCACCACAGGGAGAGCTGGGTGAGGACGCGGCCCTTGTCGGGGATCTCGTTCGGCAGCACCCAGTCGTGGGCCGACATCCGGTCGCTGGCCACCATGACCAGCTCGCCCGACTCGGTGCGGTAGAGGTCGCGCACCTTGCCGGTGTGCAGGTGGACCAGGCCGGGCACCTGGACCGGCTCGGGCTTGGTGACAAATCCGCTCAAGGTGTTCAGTCCTCAGGGGTCGTTCACGGGCGTGGGCCATCAGTCCAGCGGCCGGGCCGTGCGAAAGGGGAGGTCACTGCCCCCGCAGTCTTTCACGAACGCTCCCGGCGGCCTTCCGGGCCTTCCGGGCCTCGCGCCGACGGGCTCAGGGCCCGTTCTTGCAGAGCCGGTCGAGCAGATTGGCGGTGGCGCGCTGGACGCGCTCGTCGGTGAGGCCGGGGCGGCCCAGCGCGGGCGACCAGGCGAAGGTGCCGGCCGCGAAGACGTACGCGCCGCTGGGCGCGCGGTAGAGCGAGGTCTCCTGGTAGCGGGTGCGGCCGGCGAGGTCCCGGTACGGGGAGTGGGCCAGCAGGACGCGCTCGGTGTGCTCGGGCAGCGCCACCTTCGGATAGTAGCGGTCGGCCTCGCCGGCCACCAGGCCGGGCAGCTCGTCGCCCTCCTGGAGCCCGGTGCCGTCCCACAGCCAGTGCGCGGTGTGCCGGGCGAGCAGCGGGGCGGGCGCGGCGACCCGGCCCGAGTACTGCACGCCGAGCAGGTGCTGCTCGGGTTCGCCGGCGTCCCGCCACAGGGCGCTCGCGGCGCCCGGCGCCCCGGCCGCCGGGCTGCCCGGCCGGACCTTCTGGCGCTTGCGGCAGTTGAGCAGCCGGTTCGGCTCGCCGGAGGCGGCGGCGGTCAGCTCGACCCGCCAGTACATGGTGTTGGCGGACAGGAAGACCAGCGAGGTGCCGCCGTCGCGGGCCCGCTCGGCGGCGCGGCGCATCGGCTCGGACCAGTACTCGTCGTGGCCGGGGAAGACCAGCGCCCGGTGCCGCGCCGGATCGACCAGGCCGGCGTGCAGGTCGGTGGCGGTCGCGTAGGCGAGGTCGTAGCCGTAGCGCTCGGCCCAGCGGATGAAGTCGTAGGCGTGGCCGACGTGCAGCGGCAGCCCGGCGGTGGCGTGCGGGCGGTCGAAGGAGACGGTGACGGCCGCCTCCGACTCGCCGACCAGCCCGCCCCGGCCGTCCCACGCGTGGTAGAGGCTCGCGCCGCTGCGGCCGTCCTCGGGGAACAGGTTGTAGGCCTGCCAGGTCACGTCGGGGAGCACCAGGAGCAGTTCGGCGGCGTGCGCCCGGTCCTCGAAGTCCCGTACGGTGAACGGGATGTGGCTGCGGTGCAGCATGTCCGCGGTGGTCAGCACGGCGACGTACGCGCCGGGCCGCCAGTGGGCGGGGATCTGCAGCCGCCAGGAGTGCCACCAGTGGTGGCAGGACACCGTCCGGCCGACCACCAGCGGGGCGGGCTGGGCGAGGCCGGCGATGAGCGGGCTGGACGTCATGTGGTGCGCCCCGTCACCGCCGTAGTGGCCGATCCGGTAGACGTCCACGGTGAACTCGCGCGGCGGGTTGACGGTGACCCGGAAGTCCACCGAGCCGCCGGGGCGGACCACCCCGGCCGAGGCGAAGCCCTTGATCTGCTGGACGACGTCGTCGGCGCTGCGCGGGGTGCCGACCGGCGGCCGGGGCCGGGCAGCGGCGGCCAGCGGGCGCTGGCCGGGGGCGTCCACGGACACGTACCAGGGCACGGTGCCCTCGGCGTCGGCCAGGTACTCGTCGGGGCTGCGCAGCCAGGGCAGCGGGCCTTGGCCGAAGGGGTCGGAGGCGCTGTAGGCAAGCGTTCCGGACTCCCAGCGGCGGTTGAGTTCGGTACCCACGCGCCCCTCCCAGGTGCACTCCCCTCCGGCTGGCACGTGCCCCCCGGATGTGCGTGCGGTCTAATACACCACACAGTGCTGGCGCAGCGTCACCCCGCGGTAGCAATTGGTGGTGGCAATCTCGGGCCGGTCGGCGGCGGGCCCTCCGGCCTGCGCGGACGGCCGCCCGCGGGCCCGGCCGGGGGCGCGTGGGCGGCGTTCGAGCGCCGCTGTCGATCAGAGGCGGACGGGCTTCTCCAGGCGGACGTCGGCGGCGTCGAGCCAGGCGCGCAGGGGGCCGTCCTGGCCCTGTTCGACGGCTTGGGCGACGGGGGCGGCGAGGTCGGTGCGGCGCACGCCGCGGATCAGCAGGACCGGGCCGTCCAGCCAGTCCAGGCCGGGGGTGGCGCCCGCGGTGTCGACGGCGGCGCAGCAGACCATCGCGGTGACGTGGTCGACCAGCAGGTCGCGGCCGCTGCGGACGGGTTCGAGCAGCGGGGCCGGGGCGGTGGTGCGGGCCAGCTCGGCGGCGAGGGCGGCGGCCAGCTGTTCGCCGTCGCCCTCGGCGAGGCGGACCAGCAGCCGGGTGAGCGTCGGGGCGCCGGGGCGGGCCTGGGGCGCGAGGCGGTCCAGGGCGCTCTGCAGGGCCGCGGCGCGGGCCCGCCAGCCGGCGTCGACGGCCTCGGCCGGGTAGTCGGTCCACTCCAGCTCGTGCCAGGCGCCGGCGGCCGGCTCGCCGAAGAACAGCTCGGCGGCGAGCCGGGAGACCGCCCGGTCGACGGTGCCGGGCTCCTCCAGCAGGTCGCAGGCGGGGCGGTCGCCGAGCCGGGTGCCGTAGCCGTCGGCCAGCCGGTCGCGCCGGGACAGCTCGGTGAGGGCGGCGACCACGCCGGCGTTGAGGTGGGCCGGGTGGCGGCCGAGCCGCCAGGCGGGCAGTGCGACCCGGGTGAGCAGGCGGTCCCAGCCGGCGTAGGCGAGGCCGACCTGCTCCTGGGCGGCGATCCGCAGGCCGTAGTCGACCGTCCTGGCCTGCTCGGAGGCCCAGCTCGCGACGGACCGCTCAAGCTCGGCCGCGTGGCCGCGGCAAGCGCCGAGGAGGCGGCGGGTGATCCGGTCGGTCAGCAGGGCCGGGCCGCGGCGCGGCGCCCGGGGCGGGCCGGCCAGCACGGCGCCGCCGAGCCCGGCCGGGGACGGGCCGGTGTCCAGGCTGGCGTCGAGGCTCCGCAGGAAGCGGCGGGCGGCGGCGATGTCCGGGTCCGCGGAGGCGGCGGTGCCGGCCACCACGGGCGCGAGCAGGGCGCGCAGCTCGTCGGCCCGCATCCACCACAGGAACGGCGAGCCGATCACCAGGACGGGCGCGGGCGGCTCGGACCGGGGGCGGTGCGGGTGCGCGGGCTGGACGTCCTCCAGCCAGCTGTCGCAGTCCGGGGTGAGCGCGATGGCGGAGGGCGCGGGGACGTCCAGCCGGTCGGCGAGTTCGGCGATCAGCCGGTACAGCTCGGGCGCCTCCGCCCGCTCCAGCGGGACGGCCGGGGTGCGCGGTGGGACGGCCCTGCGGTAGGCGCGGGCGGCCAGGCCGGCCACCAGGAGGGCGAGCACGGCGACCGCGCCGACCGCCCAGCGGGCGGCGTCCCAGCCGGCCGCGTCGGAGGCGCCGGGCGCCCCGATGCGGCCGGTGAACCGTCCGGCCAGCAGGACCACCGCGACGGCGGCGGGCACGGCGGCGGTGGCCAGGGCGAGCCCGCGGATCCGCAGGACCGCCTGGGCGTGTGCGCGCGCGGTGTCGGCAGCGGCCATACGGTGCGGCACCCCCTTCGGAGCCCTCGGGCGCCCGCTGACGGGCCCCTGAGCCGACTCGAAACGATCAGTTCCGACCGGGAAGCGGTGGTGTCCGATCCCGGTAGTGCGTGCTGTGTGGCGCTTCTGCCATGTTCGACGCCCCGGTCCGCGTGGGTGTTCCGGAACGACCCGGTTTCCACTCGTCCCGGTGACGTCGTCCGAATATCCGGACGACGTACCGGACGCCCCGCGACCGGTCCGGTGCGAAGCACCCGGGCGACCGCCCGGCCGGACGCCGTCCAGCATCCCCCCGCGGGACCGCCGCTACCCGGCGGCGACCCCAGCGCGCGGCCACGGCGCGGTGCGATCCAGCGCACCATAAGGCCGGGCGGCCGGTTACGTCAGCCGGATGCGGGTGCTGTCACTCGATGGGCTGGAATCCGGCCGCCGAACGGTGCGCCGCCCACCACGGCCGCCCCCGCCCGGGAACGCCGCAGGGCGCTGCGTCCATGGGGGTGTTTCCCACGACGCGGCGCCCTGCGGGGTGCGGACGGCCCGGACGGCTAGGCGGTGGCCGCCGCCTTGAGGGCGATGTCGGTGCGGTGCTGGCCGCCCTTGAGCGAGATGCGGTCGACGGCGGCGTACGCCCGGCCGCGCGCCTCGGCGAGGTCGGCGCCGGTCGCGGTGACGGACAGGACCCGGCCGCCGGCGCTCAGCACCCGGCCGTCCCCGTCCGCCGCGGTGCCGGCGTGCAGGACGAACGCGGTGCCGTCCGCCTCGGCCTCGGCGAGGCCCTCGATCGGGTCGCCGGTGCGCGGCGCGGCCGGGTAGCCCTCGGAGGCGACGACGACGGTCACGGCCGCGTCCTCGCTCCAGCGCAGCGGCTCCAGCTGGTCGAGCGTGCCGGTGGCGGAGGCCAGCAGGACGCCGGCCAGCGGGGTACGCAGCCGGGCCAGCACGACCTGGGTCTCGGGGTCGCCGAAGCGGGCGTTGAACTCGATCACCCGGGTGCCGCGCGAGGTGAGCGCGAGGCCGGCGTAGAGCAGGCCGGAGAACTCGGTGCCGCGGCGGCGCAGCTCGTCCACGGTCGGCTGCAGGACGGTGTCCAGGACCTCCTGGACCAGCCCGTCGGGCGCCCACGGCAGCGGCGAGTAGGCGCCCATGCCGCCGGTGTTGGGGCCCTCGTCGCCGTCCAGCGCGCGCTTGAAGTCCTGGGCGGGCTGCAGCGGGAGGACGGTGGTGCCGTCGGTGATCGCGAACAGCGAGACCTCCGGGCCGTCCAGGTACTCCTCGATGACCACGCGCTCGCAGGCGGCGGCGTGGGCCAGCGCGGCGGCGCGGTCCGAGGTGACGACGACGCCCTTGCCCGCCGCCAGGCCGTCGTCCTTGACGACGTAGGGCGCGCCGAAGGCGTCGAGGGCCTCGGCGGCCTCCTCGGCGGTGGTGCACACGTAGGAGCGGGCGGTCGGGACGCCGGCGCCGGCCATCACGTCCTTGGCGAAGGCCTTCGAGCCTTCCAGCTGGGCGGCCGCGCCGGACGGGCCGAAGACGGGGATCCCGGCCGCGCGCACGGCGTCGGCGACGCCCGCGACCAGCGGGGCCTCCGGGCCGACGACGACGAGGTCGGCACCGAGCCGCCCGGCCAGGCCGGCGACCTGGGCGCCGTCCAGCTGGTCGACCGGGTGGACCGTCGCCACCTGCGCGATGCCGGCGTTGCCCGGGGCGCAGTGCAGCTCGGTGACGGCGGGATCTTGGGACAAGGAGCGGCACAGGGCGTGTTCGCGGGCGCCGCCGCCGATGACGAGGACCTTCACGGTTGGCAAGGGTAGTCGGTGGCCTGTTCCGGCCGCTCTCCGGTCCCGTCGGAACCTCCAAGCGGAGAGCTCCGTACGCTCACGATGTCGGAGGATCCTCCAAGGCCGGGCCCCGTCTTTCGGCGGCGGGTGGCCGGGTCAGGACGGCGGGTCACCGGGGCCTCGCTCGGACGGGTGAAATCTCGCCGACCCCCGCATCCCTCCGACCTCGTGTTCCGGTGGCCGAATCCGATAACGATCAAGGGGGAAGCGCCCCGCGGTCAGCCATTTGGCGGTAAGAAGTGCTGTTGGACAACCTCTGGCAGACGATCCGTCAGCCGGACGCGTCGCCAGACCCAGCCGCCCGCCCCGCCACAGGGAGCCCCACAGGTGAGCCAGCCGGAAATGCAGCCCGAGGAGAGTGCCTGGGGCAAGGAGATCGGCGAGGAGGACCAGCCCGTCGCGGCGGTCGCCCGCCGGGCGTCCACCCGCCGCCGGACCGATCTGAGCGCCCGCCAGTTCCCGCTCGGGGACTGGGGTGAGCCGGCCGAGCGGCTGGAGGAGCTCTACCGCTGGTCCGAGGAGCGGGCGGTCGAGGCGATCGAGTGGTACCGCAAGGACCGGGTCTGGAAGCGCCGCTGGGCCCGCCTGCTGCGGTTCGGCACGGTCGGCTTCGCGATCGGCGGGGTGTCCGCCCCGCTGGTGGACCTGACCGGCACCGTCGCGCACGGCACCAGCTGGGGCTACGTCGGCCTGGCCCTCGCGGCGGCCTGCCACGGCACCGACCGGGCGTTCGGCCTCACCTCCGGCTGGATGCGGGACGTGAGCACCGCGCAGGCGCTGCAACGCCGCCTGGAGGCCTTCCAGTTCGACTGGGCGTCGGAGTGCGTGCGGGAGGTGCTCGGCCCGACCGAGGGCACCGCGGGCGAGGCCGCCGAACGCTGCCTGGGCGTGCTGCGCCGGTTCTGCGAGGACGTGTCGGACATGGTCCGCACCGAGACCTCGGAGTGGATGCTGGAGTTCCGCGCGTCGATGACGCAGCTGCCCACCCAGGCCCCCGGGACGTGGGGCGGGCGCACCGAGACCGGCGTGGGCGCCCAGGTGCGGGTGCTGCCCCCGCCGGGCACCCGGCCCACCATGCCGCGCCAGCGGCCGCCGGAGGGCCCGCTGCGGTAGGCGGGCGGCCGTGCGGGGGCGGACGTGCGGGGGCCGAGGACCGGACAGCCGAGGCTGCCGCCCGGCTCAGGCGAAGACGATCATCGAGCCCTGGGAGACGCTCCGGGTCGCCGCCGCGTACAGGCCCGCCCAGGCGTGCCGCTCGCGGGCGAAGGGGTGCAGGTCGTCCAGCGGCGGGCCGAACGGCTGCTCCAGGCCGGTCGGCCCGAGCGGCTTGGTCGGGGCCGGCGGGTTGTACGGGTCCAGGCCCAGGGACGGTGCCACGGCCTGGAGTTCGCGCAGCAGCCCGTGGCTGGAGCCGAGCGGGCCGCCGACCGCGAGCAGCGCGTCGTCCACCAGCGGCACCGCGAACTCGATCGGCACGTAGGCGCCCGCGTGGTCGAAGTGCCAGACCAGGTGGGACTGTTCGGCGCTGTTCTCGAACATCTCCAGGAGCTGCTCGTAGTCGCCGCCGAGCGAGTCGACCGGCGTGATGTCGAGGCCGGTGAGGCCCAACAGGTAGGCGCGGCGCAGGAAGTGCAGGGAGTCGTAGTCGAAGGCGGCTATCGGCTCGACCGCCCCGCTGATCCCCGGGACGTACTGGTAGACCGGCACTTCGGGCAGTCCGCGCGAGGTCAGCACGGCGTTGTACAGCGCGAGGTCGTCCCGGAAGGGGTTGTCGGGGCTGTGGCTCAGCACGTCCACGAGCGGGACGAGCCAGAGGTCGCAGGCCATGGCCGGCTCTTCCTCTCCGGGCGGGGAGTCGTCCGCGCGGACGGGGACGACTACGGGCGGCGGTGTCCGCACCGGGACGGGTCCCGACGGGGACGTCCGGTACGACGACCGCCCACCCTACCGGCCCGGCGCGCGATGCGGATCGGGCCGTCCCTGCGGGTGCTCGGGGGGCTCGGGCAGCCGCCGGCCGAACCGGCCGTGCGGGATCGATCGCGGCTGCGGCACCAGGCCGAGCCCCAGTCCGAGCTCCCGGCCCAGCTCGCGGCCGACGTCCTCGCCGCGCCGCGGGCGGGCCGTCCCCGGCACCGCGGGACCCGGCTCGTCCGGCGGCGGCCCGGCCGGCCCGGGGGCCGGGGCGGGCTCCTCGTCCACGGACTCGGTGAGCAGCCCCAGCACGGCCACCGACTCCAGCGGCTGCCCGGCCAGCTCGGCCAGCAGCCGGACGGTGAACAGGTTGTACTCGCAGATGATCCGGTGCGCCCCGGCGAGGTCCCGGGCCTCGATCGCGTCCACCAGGTCGACGTGCCGGTCCCAGCACACCCCGCCCAGCGCGGACAGCTCCCGCAGGTAGGACGCCGCGAACATCCAGGACTGCACGCGCAGCCAGTCCAGGTAGGCGCCGATCCGGCGGTTGCCGAGCAGCCCGGCGACCTCCTGCCAGAACCGGCGGTCGCAGCCCACCATGACGTCCAGGTTCCCGGCCCTGGCCGCCCGCACGGCCGCGTCCGCCCGGCGGCGCAGCGAGGGCAGCCGGGTGAGGTCGGGCAGGGCGCGGCGGGAGCGGTACTGGCGGTAGTAGCTGTCGGTGAGCAGCACCCGGGACTCGAAGATCTCCACGAAGTCGTCCCAGCCCAGCTCGGGCACGGTGAACCCGCGGTGGTGCTCGGCCCGCAGCAGGCCCTGGGCGCCGAGGTCGACCAGCGCCTCGCGGGCCGGGGTCGCGGAGACGCCGTACAGCTCGGCGATCTCCTTGACGGTGAAATTGCGGCCCGCCTCAAGGCGGCCGGCCATCATCTCCTCGCGCAGCGCGCCCGCGATCTGCTCGCGGAGGCTGTTGCGGCGGATGACGGGACGGGTGTCGCCTGCGCCGTTGCCGGCCATGCGCGCGACCTCCTCGGGCGGGCCGACCGGCCGCCCCTCGGCGGACCGGCCGAAGAACGACTGGGAACACGACGAGTGCTCATCTTCTCAAACCCGTCCGGAGCAGGTACAAACCAACCCCGGGAACGGCCGGATCCCGCCCGTTCCGTCCCCTCCGGCGTCAGCGCTGGACCGGCGCCGGGATCCCCAGCAGGCGGTCCCGCAGCACCGGGAACTCCGCCCGTGCCTTGGCCACCTCGGCCGGGTCGAACTCGACGGTCAGCACCTGCTCCCCCGCCCCGGCCTCGGCCAGCACCCGGCCCCACGGGTCCACCACGATGCTGTGCCCGGCCTGCTCGACCCCGCCGTGCGTCCCGGCGGTGTTGCAGGCGAGGACGTACGCCTGCTCCTCCACCGCGCGCGCCCGGGCCAGCAGCGTCCAGTGCTCGCGGCGCCGCGCCGGCCAGGCCGCCGGGACGACCAGCAGCTGCGCGCCCGCGTCGAGCAGGGCCCGGAACAGCTCGGGGAAGCGCAGGTCGTAGCAGGTGGCCAGGCCGAGCGTGCCGAAGTCGGTCGCGGCCGTGACGATCTCCTGCCCGGCGCCCATCACCACCGCCTCGCCGCTGTCGAAGCCGAAGCGGTGGATCTTGCGGTAGGTGTGCACGAGCTCGCCGTCGGGGGCGAACAGCAGCGAGGTGTTGTAGATCGGCCCGTCCGGGTCGCGTTCGACGATCGAACCGGCGTGCAACCAGACCCCGGCGGCCCGGGCGGCGGCCGCCATGGCGTCCGAGGTGGGCCCGTCGAGCGTCTCCGCGCCCTCCGACCAGAGGTCGTAGGCGAAGCCCCCGAGCGGCCACAGCTCGGGCAGGACCACCAGGTCACAGCCGTGCTGGGCCCGTACCAGGGAGGCCGCCCTGGCCCGTCGCTCGGCCGGCGGCTCGGCGTCGGAGACCGCGAGTTGGATCAATGAAGCGCGCACAGTACCACCGTCCACGGCAAGAGTCCTACGATCGTCACCCGAAAGCGCTGCCCGGCTGTCACCCGGCAGCGTAACGTGCGGTTAGCGTGTGCGCCCGAAGGCCGGACCGACCCGGCCGGCCGACGGGGCAGGGTGCGCGCGGCAAGGCAGCTGACGGAGGGCCGGAGATTCCCGTGACGGACAACCAGACCGTGCAGGCGCACACCGAGGCGTGGACGCAGAGCATCGAGTCCATATCCGAACTGGTGACCCCCCTGCCGGAGGGCGCCTGGAACCGCGCCACCGAGTGCCCCGGCTGGTCCGTGCGGGACGTCGTCTCGCACATCATCGCCGTCGAGTCCGAGTTGCTCGGCGACCCCCGCCCGATCCACGCGCTGCCGCGCGACCTGCGCCACGTCACGAGCGAGTTCGCCCGCTACGTCGAGCTGCCGGTGGACAAGCGCCGCTGCCACACCGCGCTGGAGATGACCGGCGAGCTGGAGTACACGATCATCCGCCGCTCGCGGGCCCTGCGCAACGCCCGGCAGACGCCCGAGGAGCCGGTGCGCTGGCCGGCCGGCCCGTTCGCCCGGGACGTGCCGTACCACGAGCTGCTGCGGCTGCGGGCCTTCGACGTCTGGGTGCACGAGCAGGACCTGCGCCGGGCCCTGGCCGCACCCGGCAACCTGGCCTCCCCGGCCGCCCTGGTCGCCCGGGACGTCCTGCTGGAGAGGCTGCCCAAGGCCGTCGCCCACACCGCGGGCGCCCCGGCCGGGACGACCCTCGTGCTGGACGTCACCGGCCCGGTCGAGTTCCTGCGCACCGTGCGGGTCGACGCGGCCGGCCGCGGCACCGTGGACGAGTCGGTCAGCCTGGCCCCCGACGTCCAGCTGACCATGGGCTGGGAGACGTACGTCCGCCTCGCCTGCGGCCGCGGCCGCCCCGGCCCGGTGGGCGTCGAGGGCGACAAGGAGCTGGCCGAGCGGGTGCTGGCCACGTTCTCGGTCACCATCTGAGAGGGCAGTCGCGCACCACCCGGCGTACACGCACAACCGTGCGCCGGGGCGGTACGCCTCGTGCATCCGTGCGTCAACGTGGGACCAGTACGCCACTCGTTCGACCTCGTTGTTCCGGGCAGTCCTGCCATCACTCGGAAGAAGGAGGGGCGTCCCCATGGACGACGAACAGGAACAGCAGGAACAGATGGTGCTGGTGCGGTCGAGCTTCCCGGTCACGGGCCAGCCGATCAGGGTGGTGATGATCGACGGGCAGCCGTGGTTCGTCGCAACGGACGTGTGCCAGGTCCTGGACCGCCGCAATCCGGCCCAGGCCGTCAGGGCGCTGGATTCCCACCAGCACCGCACCGTCGACATGCGAGCGGTAACTATCACTAAAACTTACAGTTACGACGTTTCCGCAGGTCAGAAACTGTATAGCCCCGCGAACCCTTTCCTGCGCGTGGTGAGCGAGGCGGGCCTCTACTCCCTGCTGATGAGGTCCAACAAGAAGTCGTCCAAGCCGTTCAGGGACTGGGTCACCAGCGAACTCCTCCCCTCCATCCGCCGCGGGGACACCGACATCCCCACCCAGCAGCGGCGGATGGCGGAGACCCTCACCGAGGCGATCGGCCAGCAGGTGCAGATCATCGCCGAGATCGACCACGAGGACTGGCCGGGAGTCGTCATCCACTCGGACGGGACGGTGCACTGCCGGCACGGGGAGATGGTCTTCCACATGCCGACGCGGGAGGAGGACAGCGGGCCGCCCTTCGGCGCCTACTACGCCTGCCCATCCGTGGAGCGGGTCGGGATCCGGGGCAGCAGGGTCGTCCCCGGCTGCCCGAAGCTGAAGCTGGTGGACCTGGTCCGCCTGCGGCGTGAAGCGCAGCACGAGTCGGCTCCACCTGACCACGGGCTCATGCACGCAGAGCTCCATGGCGCCCGGATCTACGGGACGCCACCGCAGATGGCCGCGATGATGCGGGAGTACGGTCGCTGACGTATGCCCCCGGTATGAGTGAGTTCAACTCACTCATACCGGGGGCATTAACCTTCCCCAAAGGATGGCTAATCGCGTTTTCGCAGGTCAGAAACCCTACGCACCCACTGCCACTAGCCTCCGCCGCAGCCGCAGGATCATCGCCGTCCCCACCGCCAGCGGCACGTACTGCCAGCAGAACGCCCACCGGAAGGCGTCCGCCGAGTACGTCTCCGCGCCCGCCGGGGCCAGGGCGTCGAGCAGGACGCCGATGCCGAACAGGGTGATCATCGTGCCGATGAAGCCGCCCATGTTGACGATGCCGGAGGCCGTTCCGAGCCGCTCCACCGGGTTGCGGGCGCGGGCGTAGTCCAGGCCGACCAGCGAGGCCGGGCCGTTGCTGCCCATCACCAGGATGATCCCGACGAGCAGCCACACGGGCGGGTGCGCGCCGGGCCAGGCCAGCACCAGCGCCCAGCCCAGCGCGGTGGCCCCGATCACCGTGAACACGATCGGCATCCGGGCGCTCGGCGAGAAGGACAGCACCCGGCCGAACACGAAGCCACAGGTCATGTTGGAGAGCACCAGGAGGGTCAGCAGCCCGCCGGCCTCGGCGCGCGTCATGCCCTGCGCCTCGACCAGGTAGGGCAGGCCCCAGAGCAGGCCGAAGGCGTTGCCGGGGAACTGCGTCGTGAAGTGCACCCAGAGTCCGAGCCTCGTGCCGGGCTCCTGCCAGCACTCCCGGACCTGCCGCCCGATCCCGGTCCGCGGCCGGTGCTGATCGACCGGCTCGGCCACGGCGGGCGCGTCCTTCAGGAAGAGCGCGACCAGCGCGAACACCGCCACGCCCAGCAGCGCGATCGCCGCGAAGGTCGGCGTCCAGCCCTCGCTGTGCAGCACCTGCGCGAGCACCACCGTCGTGAACAGGTTGCCGCCCATCCCGACGAGGCCGGTCAGCTGCGCGACGAACGGGTTCTTCGCCGCCGGGAACCAGCGCGCGGCGATCCGCAGCACGCTGATGAAGGTCATCGCGTCCCCGCAGCCCAGCACCGCGCGGGAGGCCAGCGCGGGGGCGAACGAGGAGCTGAACGCGAAGGCCAGCTGCCCGGTGCTCAGCAGCAGGACGCCGAGCAGCAGCACCCGCCGCGGCCCGAACCGGTCCACCAGCAGCCCGACGGGCACCTGCATGGCCGCGTAGACCAGCACCTGGAGGATCGAGAAGGTGGAGAGCGCCGAGGCGCCGATCCCGAAGCGCTCGGCGGCGTCCAGCCCGGCCACGCCGAGGCTGGTGCGGTGGATCACCGCGAGGACGTAGACGCTGACGCCGACCGACCACGCGAGCCACGCGGCGCGCCCGCCGGGCGGGGACGCGAAGGCGGCCGGGGACGTGACGGCGGCCGGGGACTCGTCGGAGGAGCGGGGAGCGGGGGCGGACAGGGGACGGACTGAACGGTCTGGCTCCACGGGCATAGTGCGTCCAGGGTAGTCATCCCATGATTGGACGCCCAGAGTGGGGTACGACCGATCTCCCCGGGACCTGCGCTCAGCCGGTGACCGTCCAGGACACCGAGCGGGTCATGTACTTGTCCCGGAAGCCCTCGTCGCGCACCCAGTCCGTGGTGTCCCGGACGGTCGCCGTGACGGTGGCGGCGCGGCCGGCCGGGATGTTCAGCTGCGCCGAGTCCAGCCGCCCGCCGTTCACCGTCCGCGGATCCGCCGGGACGCCGTCCACCGTCCAGTCCACCCGCAGCTGGCGCGGTCCGGACAGCGGCAGCGGCCGGGCGTCCAGCTGCGGGCGGCCGTCGACCTCGCCGGGCGGCGGCACCGGGGGGTCGGTCGGGCGGATCCGGCGGTACAGCTCCTCGATGATCGCCTCGCGCGAGGGCAGGTTGTAGGCACTGCCCAGGGTGCGCATCACCGAGTCCTGCGTCGGCCGGTAGAGGCCGTTGGCGCTGCGGTACGCCCCGACCGTCCCGGCGCCGTCCGGGGACGCGGCGCCCAGCCAGCGCCACCACTTGGTCTGCTTCTTGCGCATGTCGTCGGCGTTGAGGGTGGAGAGGTTCGGGTAGTCGGCGTCGTCCGGCGCGGAGTCGTACTCGTCCCCGAGGTCCCCCACGGTGTGGCCGATCTCGTGCTGGATGATCCGCCCCGCGTCCGGGCTGCCGCCCGCCAGGGTGGTCACCCCGGTGCCCCCGGCGCCGCCGTACTCGGTCGAGTTCGCCAGCGCTATCAGGTACTGCGGCCCGGCGCTGTCCCCCGCCAGCCGGGCGGTGGCCGCCTCGTCCGCGCAGAGCAGCCGGGCGGTGCCCTCGCACCAGAAGTGCATGCCGAGCGGGGTCGAGGGGTTGCGGCCGCGGCTCTCGGTCTCGGCTATCCCGGAGACCGGCGAGAGCACCTCGACCCGCCGTATGTTGAAGAACGCCTGGTAGCTGCGGAACGGCTCGATGTCCATCAGCGAGTGCCAGGCCCGGTCCGCCTGCTGCTGGAAGAGGTCCTGCTCGGCCGCCGTGTAGCCGTCGCCGAGCAGCACCAGGGTGATCCGGTTGGCCGGGTCGCCGGTGCGGCGTATGTCGACGGTCGGGGCGGGCGCGGCGCCGCGCAGGTCGGCGCGCTGCGCCGTGTGCGGCGGCACCGCCCGGTCGACGGGGGCGCCGGCCCCGATCACGCCGAACGGCGAGGGGCCGACCAGCTCCAGGGCGGCCGGGAGTACGGCGGTGGACACCAGCACGAGCGCGGCCAGACTCCGAACGAGACGGCCAGGGTTGCCAGGCGGCATACGGGTGCGTCCTCGGGGCTCCGGTCACCCGGTGTCGCCCGGGTGGTGGAGCGGAGACGTACCCGACCCGGCGTGTCGCCCCCACCGGCGGACGAAAAAGTCACCGACCTGGCCGAACGATCCACATCGGACCAGTCATACCAATGAATCTGTCAGGGCTTCCGCGCCAGGCCGAGCACCAGGTGCGTCCCCAGCCCGAACAGCAGCCCCCAGAACGCCGAACCGATCCCGAACAGGCCCATCCCCGACGCACTCGCCAGGAACGTCACCACCGCCGCGTCCCGCCCCCGCTCCTCCGCGACCGCCGCCGCCAGGCTGCCCTGCAGCGACGCCAGCAGCGCGACCCCCGCGATCACCGCGATCAGCTCCTTCGGCAGCCCGGTGAACAGGCTCACCAGCACCCCGCCGAAACTCCCCACCACCACGTACAGCGCCCCCGAGGACATCCCCGCGACATAGCGCCGCCGCGCGTCCGGGTGGGCCTCCGGGCCCGAGCAGATCGCCGCCGTGATCACCGCGAGGTTGACCCCGGGCGAGCCGAACGGCGCCATCAGCAGCGACATCGCGCCGGTCGACCCGATCAGCAGCCGGTCGTCCGCCCGGTACCCGAAGGCCCTCATCACCCCGAGGCCCGGCGCGTTCTGCGAGGCCAGGACGACGATCGTGAGCGGCAGCGCCAGCCCCACCACGGCCGACCAGGAGAACGCGGGCACCGTCAGGACCGGCACGGTCGGCCCGCCCGACCCCACCCGCAGCGGCAGGCCGACCGTGACCGCCGCCAGCACCCCGCCCACCAGCAGCGCCACCGGCACGGCGTAGCGCGGCGCGAACCGCTTGGCCAGCAGGAACGCCGCGAAGCTCCCCACCACCAGCACGGGTGCGCCGTGCACCGCCCCGAAGATCCCGGCGCCGAACGAGAACAGGATGCCCGCGAGCATCGCGTTGACGATCCCCACCGGCACCGCCGCGATCAGCCGCCCGAACCAGCCCGTCACCCCGAACAGCGTCACCACGACCGCACACACGACGTACGCCCCGACCGCCTCCCGGTACGGGTACGCCCCGAGGCTCGTCACCAGCAGCGCCGCTCCCGGCGTCGACCAGGCCGTGATCACCGGCGTCCGGGTCCACCAGCTCAGCAGGAACCCGCTCACCCCGCTGCCGACGCCCACCGCCCAGATCCAGGACGCCGTGTGCGCCGCGTCCAGCCGCCCCGCCGAGGCCGCCGCGAGGACCACCACCAGCGGCCCCGAGAACGACACCGCGATGCACACCAGCCCCGCCAGCAACGCCGTCCCCGACGCGTCCCGCCGCAGCGACCGCCGCTCCCCGTCCCCGCCCGCGTCCCCGCCCGGCACCGTCCCCGGACGGACAGTCAGCTCATCCGTCATTCCGGCAGTATCCCGAAACACGGCTCCGGAAGGCTTCCGAAAAAACTTCTGAACCCACCTGCAACCACCGGCGGGGATGCGCGTCTATACGGATGAAGGCACGGAGAGCGAGACCGGCAGAGCCGGGGGGCGCTTCCGCTCAGGAGGAGCGGAGCCGGTCGTCTTCACCCACCACACCGTCAGACCCATGACCCTGGGGAGTCACGTCATGCGCACGTCCGTTATCACCCGCTTTGCGAAGAACACCCGCTCGCTCTCCACCCGCCGCACCCTCGCCGCCCTCGCCACCACCGCCGTCCTCGCCGGCGGCATCCAGATCCTCACCACCGACACCGCCTGGGCCTGCTCCGGCCCCTACCAGGGCCCCGGCACCACCATCTCGGCCGACGCTCGGGCGCGGCACCACGCGAACCCCCTGGACGCCGACATCATCGAGCCGAACCCGACCTCGCTGACCGCCGGTTCGAGCATCGAGTTCGGCGTGAAGCTGCTCAACCTCAGCGGAGCCGACTACGACAACGCCGCGTTCGGCCTCACCCTGAAGGACGACAGCGGCGCGAACCGCCTCCGCACCGGGGACGTGACCATCGAGGCGATGATCGACGGCACCTGGACGAAGCTCGGCATCGACGACGGATGCGGCGGCGAGGCCGTCCGGGTCGACACCGGGTCGTTGGGCCAGCACCTGGCCGACGGCCGGACGGCTCGGGTGATGTTCCGGTTGCACCTGGCCGCCAGTGCCCCGAAGGACCTCACCATGCTCTCGGTCACCGCCTCGCCCTGGGCGGAGGCCGGACCCGCCAGCAAGCCCGTGGGCGTGGGCATCAGGGTCCTCCACGCCAACGGCGAGGCCAAGCCCGCCGGCAAGCCCACGGTCACGGCGAAGCCGAGCGCCCCGGCCAAGCCCGCGCCCGGCAAGCCCGCCGCGGACGAGACCAAGACCGCCGCCCCGGCCGCGCCCACCGCCGAGGCCCCCAAGTCCCCCGTCACGAGCCCGACTTCCGCCCCGGCCACCACCGCCCCGGACGGCGCCACCGAGCTCGCACACACCGGTTCCTCCTCCACCAACGGCTTCCTCGCCCTGTCCGCCGCCGCGCTGCTCGCACTCGGCGCGGGCGTCCTGATCGCCGTCCGTCGCCTCCGGCCCCAGCGGTAACCGACGAACGGACACCACGAAGGGGCCTTCCTCCACACGGCGGTGTGGAGGAAGGCCCCTTCCCTGGTCCCACCCGCCGGGCCGCCCCAGGGGGTCAGGCGCGTCGGCTGCTCCCGGAGGGCGGCCCCGGCGGCCCGC
>NZ_JBHWGV010000093.1:0-6467 GCF_042732955.1 Kitasatospora sp. NPDC059747
CCGGTACGACAAGCGCGCCTACGTCTTCCACGGCACCGTCACCGTCGCATCAATCCGACTCTGGCTCCGACGATGATCCGCCGTACAGAACCTAGGCCGAACGGGCAACAGATGACAGCTGACAGAAAACGAAATCTGTCAGCTGTCATCTGTTCGCCGTCACGCGCCGGTCGTGCGATCCGGCTACGACCCGATTACGACCCGGCTAAGGCTCGACCCGCCCCGTCACCTCGCCGAAGCCGACGACCGTCCCGTCCGGGCCCGGAGCCGTCGCGGTGATCGTCACCTCGTCGCCGTCCTCCAGGAACGTCCGCGTCGTGCCGTCCGCCAGCTTCAGCGGCTCCTCGCCGTTCCAGGTCAGCTCGATCAGCGCACCCCGGGTGTCCGGCTCCGGCCCGCTGACCGTCCCCGACGCGAACAGGTCGCCGGTGCGCAGCGACGCGCCGTTGACCGTCATGTGGGTGAGCTGCTGTTGCGCCGTCCAGTACATCGACGCGAACGGCGGCCGGGAGACGAGGTGCCCGTTCAGCCGGACCTCCATCGCCAGGTCCAGGCCCCACGGCTCGCCGCCGCGGTCGTCCAGGTACGGCAGCGGCTCGACGTCGCGCTCCGGCGGGCTGACCCGGGCGTGCTGGAGGGCGTCCAGCGGGACGATCCACGGCGAGACCGAGGTCGTGAAGGACTTGCCGAGGAACGGGCCGAGCGGCACGTACTCCCAGGCCTGGATGTCGCGCGCGGACCAGTCGTTGACCAGGCATACGCCGAACACGTGGTCGCGGAAGTCGTCCAGGACGACCGGCCGCCCGAGCGTGGACGGCGCGCCGACGACGAAGCCGACCTCGGCCTCGATGTCGAGCCGGCGCGTCGGCCCGAAGGACGGCACCGCGTCGGCCGGCGCCTTGCGCTGCCCGTGCGGGCGCACGACCGGGGTGCCGGACACGACGACCGTCCCCGCCCGCCCGTGGTAACCGATCGGCAGGTGCTTCCAGTTGGGGGTGAGCGGCTCCGAGCCCGGGCGGAAGATCCGGCCCAGGTTGGTGGCGTGGTGCTCGCTCGCGTAGAAGTCGACGTAGTCCGCGACCTCGAACGGCAGGTGCAGCTCGACCTCGCCCGCCGGCAGCAGCGCCGGGGTCAGCGCCTCGCGGTAGGACTCGTCCGTCAGCCACAGCGTGAGGTCGGCCCGCACCTGCGTCCAGGCCGAACGCCCGGCGGCCATCAGGGGGTTGAGCGAGTCCGCGGCCAGCAGTACCGACGGCGACCCGGCGGCACGGGCGGCGGCCCCGGCGTCGAGCACGAAGTCCCCGACGCGCACGCCGATCCGGCGCCGCCCGGGCTGGTCGGCGGCGGTGAAGACGCCGTACGGCAGGTTGTGCACGCCGAACGGCGAGTCCTGGGCGCTGGCGAGCCAGCTGCGGGGGGTGCTCAACGGTCCTCCTGGGCGAGTGGGCTGGGCGACAGCAGGCCGAGCGCGGCCAGGTCGTCCAGGGGTTCGGCGATGCTGCAGGTGCCGAACGCGGTGAACGAGTTGCGGATCACCGTAACCTGGTGCGCGCTCAGGGCGCGGACGGCCTTGGCCAGCACGTGGCCGTCGCGTTCCGCCAGCACCTCGGCGGCCGCGGCGCGGTCCGTCTCCTGCGCGGCCAGCAGCACGTTGAGGAAGCCGTGGTGCTCGAAGCCGGTCACCGGATCGGTGTGCCGGACGGCGTTGTGCAGCCCCGCCGTGCACTTGTACGGCAGGCCTCGCCGCGCGCAGCCGGTGAGGAACGCGGCCAGCTCGTCCTCACCCGGGAAGGCCTGCGCGACGACCCCGCCGGTGCGGAACTTCGCCCGGTAGGCGCTGTCCACCAGGGCGTCCAGCGTCTCGTCCAGCCCGTCCCCGTGCAGGAGTTCGCGCGGCAGTTCGACGGCGGCGGGCACGTCCGGCGGCAGCAGCCGGTCCAGCTCGGCCACCGCCTCGTGCACGTCCCGGGTCGCGAGCTCGACGCCCGCGACCTCGAACGGCCCGGCGGCGGCGAGAGCCGGCCCGAGCTCGGCACTGCCCCCCGGCAGCACCAGCCCGATCCTCAGCGGCCCGGTGCCCTCCACCGCCGCGGCCAGCTCGCCCAGCCGGCCCGCCCCGCACAGGAACGGGCCGACCGCGTCGGCGTACCAGGCCGTGCGGTGGGCGCGGTGCGCGGGCACCGCCTCGGCGACCGGCAGGTTCCCCGGCGGGAACACCGCCGCGTCGTCGAAGAGTCCGCGGAACAGGTCCGGGATCGCGGAGCCGCCGGCGCTCATCGCCCGGGCCCCCGGCCCGACCACGTCCACGCGTAGTTCGCGTCCTCGCTGGCCCGGCCGCCCTCGCCCAGCTCCAGCGGGCGGAACGTGTCCACCATGACCGCGAGCTCGTCGAAGAACTCCGCGCCGATGCTGCGCTCGTACGCGCCCGGCTGCGGGCCGTGGGTGTGCCCGCCCGGGTGCAGCGAGATCGAACCCTGGCCGATGCCCGAGCCCTTGCGGGCCGCGTAGTCGCCGCCGCAGTAGAACATGACCTCGTCGCTGTCCACGTTCGCGTGGTAGTACGGCACCGGGATCGACAGCGGGTGGTAATCCACCTTGCGCGGAACGAAGTTGCAGATCACGAAGTTGTTGCCCTCGAACACCTGGTGGGCCGGCGGCGGCTGGTGGATCCGCCCGGTGATCGGCTCGAAGTCCCGGATGTTGAAGACGTACGGGTACAGGCAGCCGTCCCAGCCCACCACGTCGAAGGGGTGGTGCGGCACGGTGTAGCGGGTGCCCGAAATCCCGTTCGGTCCACGGTGCTTGACCAGCACGTCGACGTCCCCGGGGGTGTCGACGACGAGCGGCCCGACGGGCCCGCGGAAGTCCCGCTCGCAGTACGGCGCGTGCTCCAGCAGCTGCCCGTACTTGGAGAGGTAGCGCTTCACCGGCGTGATGTGGCTGTTCGCCTCGATGCAGTACGCCCGCAGCGGCTCGTCCCCGGAGGGCACCCACCGGTGCGTGGTCGCCCGCGGGATGATCACGTAGTCGCCCGGGCCGACCTCCAGCGCGCCGAAGACCGTCTCCACCGTGCCGGAGCCGGACTCCACGTACACGCACTCGTCGCCGAGCCCGTTGCGGTACAGCTCGCTCGGCGCCCCGGCCGCGACGTACGAGATCCGCACGTCGCCGTTGCCGAGGACCAGCCGGCGGCCGCCCACCACGTCCGCGGCCTTCCACTCCTGGCCGGCGAACAGCTCGTGGAGCTTCAGGTGGCGGGGGAGCAGGGGATGGTTGGGCACCGTGGACTGGTCCGGCAGCTCCCACGGCACCGCGTTCACCACGGCGGACGGGATGCCGCGGTGGTAGAGCAACGAGGAATCGGAGGAGAACCCCTCCTCGCCCATCAACTCCTCGTAGTACAGCCCGCCTTCGGGTGTGCGGTGCTGCGTGTGCCGCTTGGGCGGGATGCTGCCCAGCTGCCGGTAGTACGCCATCTCCCTGCTCCTCCTCGACCGTGCTCAGCCGCTCGTGCTCACGGTACGTCGACCGCGTTCACGGTACGTCGACCGTGTTCAGAGTTCCGCGACCCTCACAGGTTGCCGCGGGCCTCCTGCTCGCGCTCGATGGACTCGAACAGCGCCTTGAAGTTGCCCTTGCCGAAGCCGAGCGAACCGTGGCGCTCGATGAACTCGTAGAACACGGTGGGGCGGTCGCCGATCGGCTTGGTGAAGATCTGCAGCAGGTAGCCGTCCTCGTCGCGGTCGACCAGGATGCCGCGCTTCTTCAGCTCCTCGATCGGCACGCGTACCTTGCCGATCCGGGCGCGCAGCTCCGGGTCGTCGTAGTACGCGTCCGGGGTGTTGAGGAACTCGACGCCGCGCGCCCGCAGGATGTCGACCGTGGTGAGGATGTCGTTGGTGGCGAGCGCCATGTGCTGGCAGCCCGGACCGGTGTAGAACTCCAGGTACTCGTCGATCTGCGACTTCTTCTTGGCGATCGCCGGCTCGTTCAGCGGGAACTTCACCCGGTGGTTGCCGCTCGCGACGACCTTCGACATCAGCGCGGAGTAGTCGGTGGCGATGTCGTCGCCGACGAACTCGGCCATGTTCACGAAGCCCATGACCCGGTTGTAGAACGAGACCCACTCGTCCATCTTGCCGAGCTCGACGTTGCCGACCGCGTGGTCCAGCGCCTGGAACAGCCGCTTCGGCGAGCCCTCCGGGTGCTTGACCCTGCTCTCCGCGACGACGTAGCCCGGCAGGTACGGGCCGTGGTAGCGGGAGCGGTCGATCAGGGTGTGCCGGGTCTCGCCGTAGGTCGCGATCGCGGCGCGGCGCACGGTGCCGTTCTCGTCCGAGACGTCGTTCGGCTCCTCCAGCACGGTGGCGCCGGTCGCGCGGGCGTGCTCGATGCACTTGTCGACGTCCGGCACCTCCAGCGCCAGGTCGACGACGCCGTCGCCGTGGCGGCGGTGGTGGTCCAGCAGCGGGCTGTCCGGCTGGACGCCGCCCTTGATCACGAAGCGGCACGAGCCGGAGCGGAGCACGAAGGCCTTGCGGTCGCGGCGACCGGTCTCCGGGCCGGAGTAGGCGACCAGCTCCATGCCGAACACGGCCTGGTAGAACTGCGCCGTCTGGGTGGCGTTGCCGACCACGAACACGACCGCGTCCTGGGCGGTCACGGGGAACGGGTCGGTGGCCGGGTCGTGCTCGACGAGGCCGACGAGGCGGCGCAGCTGGTCGGCGTCGAGACCGGCCTCGCGCTCCTCGGGGGTCAGCTCAAGGGCGTGGGACTGCGGGGTCATCGGTCTTCCTCCACTTTGGGCCTCGGCTCTGAGGCGTCCGCTTGAGGCGGCCGCGCCGCTGATGGGGGTGGGCGGTGCGGCTGAGCGGAGAGCTTGCTCCTGTCCTGGTGGTTGGGCAACAGGTCGGTTTTTCACTGTTCAATGTGTACAAGCTGATCAGGAAATCCCGCGTTCGGCTGCGCAATATGCGCTGCTGATCGGGGTCGATTCACGAACTCTGCGTAACCGGTTCGAAGGGGTCGCCCGGTGCTCGGAGGTGGTGCCGGAACCAGTCCCCGGCCAGCTCGGCGACCTGGTCCAACGTGCCCGGTTCCTCGAACAGGTGGCCCGCCCGGGGGACCACCGCGAGTTCACTCTCGCAGCGCAGCCGGGCCCGCGCCCGCCGGTTGAGGTCGATCACCGTGCCGTCGAGGCCGCCGACGACGAGCAGGGTCGGGGCGGTGACCCGGCCCAGGGCGTCCGGCCCGGCCAGATCGGGGCGGCCGCCGCGTGACACCACGGCGCCGACCCCGCGCCCGAGGTCGGCGGCGGTGTGCAGCGCGGCGGCGGCGCCCGTGCTCGCGCCGAACAGGCCGAGCGGCAGGGCCCGGGTCGCTTCCAGGGCGGTCAGCCGCTCGGCGACGGCGGTCAGGCGGGAGCCGAGCAGGCCGACGTCGAACACCTTGCTCCGGTCCGGCTCCTCGGCCTCGGTGAGCAGGTCGAACAGCAGCGTGGCGAGGCCGGACTGGTTGAGGTGGCGGGCGACGTGCCGATTGCGGGGGCTGTGGCGGCTGCTGCCGCTGCCGTGTGCGAAGACGACGATGCCGCGGGCGTCGGCGGGGACGGTCAGGTGGCCGGGCAGGCGGACGCCGGCGGCGGAGAGCTCCACCTCGCGGTCGAGGGCGACGGGCGCGGGCGGGCGCTCGCCGCGGGCCTCGGCCAGCAGGCTCAGGACCTCGTCGTCGCCGGTCTGGGAGAAGTCGCCGTAGAACTCGCCGATCGCGAAGAACGGGGACGGCGTGGTGACGCAGACCAGTTCGTCGGCGACGTCGGCCAGGCGGTCCGTCCAGTCCCGGGGGGCCACGGGGACGGCCAGGACCACGCGGGCCGCGCCGCGGGCGCGCACGATCCGGCAGGCGGCCCGGGCGGTGGAGCCGGTGGCGATGCCGTCGTCGACGACGATGACGGTCCGGCCGCGCAGGTCGGCGGGCGGGCGGTCGCCCCGGTAGCGGCGGGCGCGGCGCTCCAGCTCGGCGCGCTCGCGCCGCTCCACGTCGGCCAGTTGATCGGGGGCGATCCCGCCGAGGCGCATCACCTCGTCGTTCAGGACCCGGACGCCGCCCTCGCCGATGGCGCCCATGCCGAGCTCGGGCTGGTAGGGCACGCCGAGCTTGCGGATCACACAGATGTCCAGGGGCGCGCCGAGCGCCGCGGCGACCTCCGCGGCCACGGGCACCCCGCCGCGCGGCAGGGCGACCACGACCGCGTCCGACCCGCTCAGGTGCCCCAGGCGGGCGGCCAGTCGGCGGCCCGCGTCGGTGCGGTCGGTGAAGTGGGTACCGGTGACGTGCATCGCGCAGCCTCCGAGTTCCACGGTACGTCGGGTGGGCGGGGCGGGGGTGGGCGAGGACAGCGTCGAGCACATGCTGTACGTCACCTGTCTGTTATAAAAATCTAGGAGCGCTCGGGGGAGTAGAAGGTC
>NZ_JBHWGV010000093.1:6477-13491 GCF_042732955.1 Kitasatospora sp. NPDC059747
CGCCACCCATCCTTTTACCACGTTCCGTGGGGGGGGGGGGGGGGGGGTGGGCGAACAGCTGACAGATAACAGATTTCGAAATCTGTTATCTGTCAGCTGTTATCTGTTCGCCGTCGGCTGTCGGCTTCCGTCGTCCCGCCCGTCCCACCCATCCTGCCCCCGTCCCGTCCGAGTCCCGCTCGCCGCCCGGGCGGGGGACGGGCACGGCCCGGGCGCGAGCCGGGAACCGCACGGGACCCAGCCCCCGTGCGGCCGGGACGGCGGGCGGCGGACCGTGATGTCGAAGGCGGGCCGCCGGGGCCCGCCGCGACCCGAAGGAGCCCCGAGATGCCGGGCACCGTCCTCACCGACCTGCGCCGACACGGCGCCGTCGACCCCGGCCGCCTGCTCGCCGGCCCCCTCCGCGGTGTCGGCCTGCAGTGGCTGGATCCGGGCCGCAACGCGGAGCTGGGCGCCGACACCGTCGAGCACATGCTCTACGTCACCGCCGGCTCCGGCCTGGCCGGTGAACCCGGGGAGGCTGGCGCCCCCGACGCCGGCATCCCGCTCGTCGAGGGCACCGCGCTCACCCTCCCGATCGGCGCGCGGACCGTCCTCACCGCCGGCACCGCCGGGATGGAGTACTTCCACGCGGTCCTCACCGTCCCGCACCCCGCCCAAGCCCCGAAAGAAGGCGAACCCCGGTGATCGTCTCCAGCGCGACGGCCTCCGCCGCCGTCATCCTCGGCCCGAACGGCGAACGCGTCCGCGTCCGCTGCCTCGCCCGTCGCGACATGCTCACGAGCGCCTGCGAGTCCTTCGACCACCTGCGCCTGAGCCCCGGCGCCCACCACGTCCTGCCGGGACGCGCCGACGCCGAGACCGTGCTCCACGCCCTGCGCGGCACCGCCACCATCGGCCAACAGGCCTACGAGCCAGGCCACTTGGCATCAGACGGTGACCTCCTCCTGGCCGTGAGCGGTCGCACGCTCCATCTCGAAGCCGGCCCGTTCGGCGCGGAGCTGCTCTGCCTCACCCTCGCCGTTCCCCGCCGCACCGCGGGGACGCGAGAGAGTCTCGCCCGCCGCCGTGCCGAACGGCGCCACGTGCGCCACAACCGCCCTTGACCCCAGTGCCGTTCACCTGCACATGACCCTCGGAGGTCATCCGCGTGATTGTCGTCCCCGCCGCCGTGCCCCGCACCGCGCCCGCCCTCCAACGTCCGATCGACGCGAGCCGCCGCCCGCCCGTACTCGCCGGCCTGACCATCGAGACGCTGCCGCCCGGTGCCCACATCGAGCAACGCCCGCCGGCGGACGCCGAATCGGTGACCGTGGTGCTCGCGGGCCGCCTCGCCGCGGCAGGCCGGATCCTCGGTCCGGGCGAGGCGCTCCACCACGCGCCCGGCAGCGTCTGCCGCCTCACCGCCCTCCGGGGTGCACTGACCGCCATCCTCACCGTCCAGCCGGTGCGGGCCGAAGAGTCGGTCAACATCCCTTCCCAGCGCAGGAGTTCTTCGGAACGGATGGCCTGGCGGAGGGTTGCCGTCACATCGATGACCCTCGCCGCAGGTGAAGGCCACGAGCTCCTCCGCTACCCGGCGTCCGATGCGTTCATCGTCGTCATGTCGGGCACCGGCGTGCTTCTCGGCGAGTACGGCGAAGTCTCCCTCTTCCCCGGTGACTTGGCATACGTCCGGGCGGGGGAGCGGCACGGCCTCCGCGCCGGTCCGCAAGAGCCGGTCACGGCGCTTCTGGGCCGTGTCGGATGCCCGGACCCGCCCACCGACCACCTCGCCGACAGCGACCGGCCGCGCCCCTGCCGGTCGCACTGAGCCATCGCCGTCCTTCCTCCGCCCCGGGCCGGGACCACCCCTCTGGGACCGGAACGGGACGGCGGTCCCATGCGGCCGGGGCTCACTCGTGCGCACAGTGGGGGGTGACCGATCGATCGACTCGGCCGTTCGGAAGAAGCGGGAGTACCACTCATGGCAACGAACACCACCACGAAGGCGCTCTGTGTGGCCGGCGCCGCCGTCGGCGCGATCGCGGCGGCGGTCGCGCTGAAGAACGCATGCTCATCGTCGGCCTCGGTGTCCGGCACCGGCTCGGCGCCGGGCATCGGGGAGTCGCCGCAGGGCTGCCAGCTCGGCCAGAAGTGCAGGCCCGGCCACACCTGACAGTCGGCCAAGTCCCCGATCCCCCTGATGGCCCTCGGTGCCCCCCGCACCGAGGGCCGTGCCGTGGGGTGACGGGTGGCCTGCCGGCCGTCCGCGACGGCTCACGCCCCGACGTCTCACACCCCGACGTCTCACACCTCCGGCGCGGAACCCGAGCCGTCCGTGCCGTGCTCCCGGGAGGGCGACCGTGGCAGCGTCGCCAGCACCTCGGTCCCCGCGTGCTCCGGCAGGGGCCCGACGGTGCACCTGCCCCCGACCTCGGCGGCCCGGTCCGCCCTCGACCGCAGTCCGACCCCTCCGGCCCCGCTGGCCCCTCCGTCCCCGCCGGCCTCCCGGGCCGTGTCCCCGACCAGCCCCACCCCGTCGTCCCGCACGGCCAGGGTGACGGCCTCCGCGTCCACTCGGACCGTCACCCTGGCGTGGCGTGCCCGGGCATGCCGCAGCACGTTGTTGAGGGCCTCGGCGGCGATCCGGTACACCGCGACCTCGACCGCCGCGGGCAGGTCGGGCAGCGGGTCCGGCGACACGTCGGCCGTCACCCTCAGCCCCGCGCCGCTGAACGTCCCGGCCAGCTGCCGCACGGCCCGCGTGAGCCCGAACTCGCCCAGCGGCGCGGGCCCGAGGCGTTCGGTGATCCGCCGCACCTCCTTGATCGCCATCCCGAGGTCGGCCGAGATTCCCCGCAGCGTCCCGCCGAGGCCGCCGTCCAGGACGGATGCCCCCGGTATCCCTGCACCCCCTGACGCCGCGGGAGCCGACGCCGCGTTGTCCACCCGCAGCCGAAGCCCCGCGAGCGCCGGACCGAGCCCGTCGTGGATGTCCCGGCGCAGCCGGCGCCGCTCCTCCTCCCGCGCCGCGACGAGCTGCTCCCGGCTCGCCTGCAGGTCCTCCTGCAGCCGCAGCGACGCGACCGCGGGTGAAGCCTGGTCGGCCAGCGAGCGCAGGATGTCGATGTCGCTCGGGTCCAGCCGCTCCTCGCCGTCCCGCAGCCCGACCGTCAACTCGCCGATCGGCTCGCCGTGGTGGACCAGCGCGAAGCCCTGCTCCCGCCGCCCGTCCAACCGCCCCACCGAGGCGAGCGGGCGTCGCCCGGCCCGCGTACTGACGGTGAGCGCGACCCCGGGCAGTCGCAGTTCCTCCGCGACCGTCGCACACAGCGCGGCGGGCAACTCCGCAGGGTCGACGACCTGCCGCACCCGCCCCGCCAGGCGCCGCAGCACCTGGTACGGCTGTGCCCGCTCGCCGTAGTACAGCCGGTCCACCAGCGAGACGGCCCACCGGGTGGCCCGCGGCAGTCCGGCACCGAGCGTGAACACGAGGGCGATCAGCACCAGCGCCGGCCCACTGTGCCCGGGCGCCAGCCGGCCGGACAGGACGGCCGCGAGCGCCACGAATAGCGCGGTGATCCCGGTGGCCAGCAGCAGCCCGCTGAGGACGCTGCGCGCGGCGCGGTCGAGCCGCCAGCCGCGGTCCCGGACGACCAGGTACCCGACCGCGACCGCCCAGGCGAGCCCGGCCGCCGCGAAGAGCGCGTAGCTGAGCCAGAACGCCTCCCGGTACATCCGCCGGTAGAAGTCCTGCATGCCGGCCCAGAACAGGTAGGCGGCGAGCATCGCCGCGACGTTCGCGCGGTGCCGCGCGACGGGTTGCCGCTGCCCCGCCGCCGGGGCGGCCGGCCGGAGGATCCGCGCCAGCAGGACGACGGCGGCGATGCCGACGAGCAGGTAGTTGACGGCGTCCGAGTACCCGTACACGTGCTCCCCGAGCGCTCCGAAGAACCGGGCGGGCGGACTGTCCGCGAGCGGGTCGGGGCGGTCGAACACCTCGGGCCTGGCGAGGAACGACAGCGAGCCCGGCAGCACCCAGAGCGTGACCGCGGCGATGTACCACCACCAGCGGCGCGTGGTCAGGCGGCCGGTGGGCAGCCAGAGCGGAAGAACGTAGAAGAGCGTGGAGTTGACCGTGTCGCAGAGGACCTGGAACACCGCCGCGGCGCCCACGACGCCGGGGTCGGCGACCTGGACGGTGACCGGCGCCGCGGCGGCGTTGGGCAGGACGAGCGTGACCGCGTAGACCAGCATGACCCAGCCGAGCGGGTTGCCGGGGCGGTGGGCGTGGAGCAGCATCCCGGCACCGGCGGTCGGCAGGGCGTAGATGAGGATGCCGAGCTCGTTCCTGGGCGTGACGACGCTCGGGTCCCCCAGGTGGACGAGTACGTAGCAGATCCAGGCGGTGGCGACGACCAGGCAGACCGCCGTGACGACCGCAGCCGCCGTGAGCTGCTGCCGTGCCGCCGTCCGGGGCCGGGGGGAGGACGCCGTGGTCATGGCACCGCCTCGGAGGCTCGAAGGTGGACGTGGGCTTCGGGTACTCGGGGCTCCGGCCCGGGACGGCGAGGGGTGGCCGCCGTTCCGTGGGCCGCGTTCCAGTCTCGGCGGCCCGGTGTCCCGGGCGCATGGGGCAGGGGTCTCGTCCGCGGCCCGCAGCGGGTCACCGCCGGTGTCCCGTTGCTCCGGCCCGGCCGGTCAGCCGCCCGGATGACCCCGGAGCATGTCACGGAAAGTCACGTGATCGTCGCTGGTAGCGTCGGCCGGGTGAACGAACACCGGGTGGACGAACCGCAGCCCAACGCGCCGGAGCCGGACCTGTCGCAGCCCGGCACGCTGCGACCCGAGGGCCCGAGGCGTGATGAGCCGAGGCGTGATGAGCCGAAAGCCGAGGACCCGCTGCCCGAGGACCCGATGCCCGCGGAGCCGAAACTTGCAGAGCCGAAGCCCGCGGAGTCGGGGTCTGGCGAGCCGCAGGGAGTCAGGCCCGTCCGTGTCCTGGTCGTCGACGACCACCCGCTGTTCCGCGAGGGCCTCAAGGCGGCACTGGAGAGCGCCGAGGGCATCTCCGTCGTGGCGCAGGCCGAGCGGATCGCCGAGGTGCCGGGGGCCGTCGAGCGGTCCGCGCCGGACGTCGTGATCATGGACCTCTCGCTGCCCGACGGCTCCGGTCTGGAAGCCCTCCGGACGCTGTCGGGGCGCGAGCAGGCCCCGCCCGTGCTGATGCTGACCATGTCGGACGACGACGGGAACCTCCTCGCCGCCCTCCAGGCGGGGGCCCGCGGCTACCTGGTCAAGGGGGCCGGCCGGGAGGAGGTGCTGCACGCGGTGCGGACGGTCGCGGCGGGCGGCGCGGTCTTCGGGGGCGAGGTCGCGGGGCGGATCGCCGAGTTGCTGGCGGGTGCGCGGATGCGCGAGGCGGGACAGCTGTTCCCCGAACTCACCGCCCGCGAGGCCGAGGTGCTGGACCTGGTCGCGCGGGGACTGGACAACCGGCGGATCGCGCGTGAGCTGGTCGTGGCGGAGAAGACCGTGCGCAACCACGTGACCCACATCTTCGAGAAGCTGCACGTCGGCACGCGCGCCGAAGCGGTAGCCCGCGCCCGCGACATGGGCCTCGGCGACGGCTGACCGTCCCGGCCGGTCCAGGCCTTGGCCGACGGCCGACCGCTGCGCCACCCCTTGACGACCCCGGGGCCCGGCCGGATCCTCATGAACGCGTCAACCTTGCGATCGCGACCCGTCCCGACCCCACATCAGGTGTCCGCCCGGAGTCCCCAACCCCGGTGCGCGTCCGCGAGGTTACGCCTTCCCGTTCTGCCCCACCGGAACCTGGAGCCTCCCGTGACCGAGCGCACCCCGCACGGCGTCCGTGCTGTCCTTCGACGTGCTGTCCCTCGTCGTACAGTCCTCCGCCGTGCAGCCCTTCGCGGTGCCGTTCTGCCTACCGCACTGGCCGGCCTGGTTGCCGCCGCCCTCTATGCCCCTGCCGCCCCGGCCACCGCAGCCGCCCCCGCTGCCCCGGCCGTCTGGGTAAAACCCGTCGGTCTCAAGGCACTTCAGGACGCCCCCGCCATACCCGTGGCCAACGTCAAGGCCCACCTCGCGCAACTGCAGTCCATAGCCGACGCCAACGGCGGGAACCGCGCCCACGGCACCTCCGGTTACCAGGCCTCGCTCGACTACGTGAAGGCGCAGCTGGACGCGGCCGGATTCACCACCGCCGTCCAGCAGTTCGACGACGGGGGTGCGGGCGGTGCCAACCTGATCGCCGACTGGCCGTCCGGCGACTCCGCGCACGTCGTGATGGCCGGAGCCCACCTCGACTCGGTCCAGGCCGGCCCCGGCGTCAACGACGACGGCTCCGGCACGGCGGGCATCCTGGAGACCGCCCTGGCCGTCTCGCGGGCCGGGCTCAAGCCCGCCAAGCACCTCCGGTTCGCATGGTGGGGAGCCGAGGAGAACGGCATGGTCGGCTCCCGAAACTACGTCAACGGCCTTTCCCCCGCCGACCGTTCGTCGATCGACACGTACCTGAACTTCGACATGATCGGCTCGCCGAACCCCGGCTACTTCACCTACCGCCAGGACCCGGCGCTGGACGCCCTGTTCCACGACTGGTTCGCCGCCCGCGGCATCGCCACCGAGCAGGACTTCGAGGGCGACGGCCGCTCCGACCACGCGCCCTTCCAGGATGCGGGCATCCGCGTCGGAGGGCTGTTCAGCGGCGCCGACTACATCAAGACGGCCGACCAGGCCGCCAAGTGGGGCGGCACCGCGGGCCAGGCGTTCGACGCCTGCTACCACGCCGCGTGCGACACCAGCGCCAACATCGACGACACCGCGCTGGGGCGGATGACCGACGCCATCGCCCACGCGCTCTGGACGCTCTCGGCCGACGGGAGTTGACCCCGCCGGCCCGTGAGGGCACCTGGGGGGGGGGGGGGGGCGCGCCCCCCCCCCCCCCGCCGGGGGGCCCCCCCCCCGGCAAACCCGGGCGGGGCGAAACCCCCCCCCCCCCCCCCGCCC
>NZ_JBHWGV010000093.1:13501-23950 GCF_042732955.1 Kitasatospora sp. NPDC059747
GGGCCGTGGGTTTTTCACCCGGCGGGCCGGTGTGCGACGGGGGGGGTGCGGTCCCGCCCCCGGGCCCCCCCGGGTCCTGCGTAGCCGTCCGCAGGACTACGGCTGCATCTCGTACGCGCCCGACAGCGCCTCGACGCGCGCCCACACCTTCGCGGCCCGCTCGGCGTCGGCCACCGGCCGGCGCACGTGCGCGAGCGCCCAGGCGGCCTGCTCCTCCGTGGCCGAGGCCTTGCCGTGCAGCTCGGTCGCGTGCGCGGAGAAGTCGCGGACCAGCGCGTCGAAGACCTGGTCCAGCACGTTCGCCTCCAGGCCGGTCAACTCGGCCTGCTCCAGCACCAGCTGGCCGTAGACGATCAGCGCGAACAGCTGGCCGATCTCCAGCAGGAAGTCGAGGTCCGCCTGCTGCTCCTTGCTCGGCGCGTGCGTGAGCAGCAGCTCGCAGAAGCCGTCGGCCTGCTCGCGGAAGCGGGCGACGTTCGGCAGGTGTGCGTGCCGGTCGTAGGCGGTGCGCCAGTCGTGGAAGCGGATCGCGCCGAGGCCGCGGGCGGGGCCCTGGTGGAACAGGAAGACGTCGTCGGCGGCGTCCTTGCGGGTCGGCACGGGCGCGTAATCGGCCGGGGCGAACAGGTAGTTGGCCATGAACTTGAGGATCAGCGCCAGGTTGACGTGGACGGTGCCCTCCAGCTTCGGCAGGCCGCGGATGTCCTTGGCGGCCTTGTCGAAGTAGGTGTCCGCCTCGAAGCCCTTGGCCGCGATGACGTCCCACATGAGGTCGATGACCTTCTCGCCCTCGGTGGTGACCTTCATCTTGGTCATCGGGTTGAAGAGCAGGTAGCGGCGGTCCTCGGGGGAGGCGGTGCGGAAGTAGTCCACGGCCCGCGCGCTGAACAGCTTCATCGCCACGAGGCGGGCGTACGCGTCGGTCAACTCGCGGCGCACGTGCGGGAAGTCGGTGACCTTGCGGCCGTACAGGACGCGGTTGTGGGCGTGCGTGACCGCCTCGTACATGGCGTGCTCGCAGATGCCGACCGACGCCGTGCACAGGTTGAACTTGCCGACGTTGACGGTGTTCAGCGCGGCGTCGAACGCGGCCTGGCCGGTGTGCAGCACGTCCTCGGCGCGCACCGGGTAGTCCTCCAGCCGGAACTCGCTGACGTACATCTGGCTGTTCACGACGTTCTTGACCAGGTGGTACGCCTCGTGGCGGCTGTCGGCGGCGAAGAAGACGTAGCCCTCGGGGCCCTCGACGTCCGAGCGGCGGCCGAACACCGAGACCAGGCCGGCGACGTTGCCGTTGCCGATGTAGTACTTCGGGCCCGTCGCGGTGAAGCCGCCCTCGCCGTCCGGGGTGAGGATCATGTCGGTGGAGTAGATGTCGGCGCCGTGGGTGCGCTCGGAGAGGCCGAAGGCCATGACGTGACCCTCCGCCAGGAGGCGGGCGGCGCGGGCGCGGACGGCCTCGTTCTCGCTCTGCCACACCGGGCCGAGGCCGAGGATGGTGACCTGCCAGGTGTACCAGTAGCCGAGGCCGTAGAAGCCGAGGATCTCGTTCAGCTCGGCGATCCGGGAGGTGTCCCAGCGCTTGTCCGGGTCGGCGGCGGACGGAGTCAGGAACTCCGCGAACAGGCCCTCCTTGGCGGCGAATTCGAGGAAGTCGCCGTACCACGTGCGGTCGATGTAGGTGTCGATGAGCGCCTTCTTGCCGCGCGACTCGAACCAGTCGACGGTCGCGCGCAGCAGCCGGCGGGTCGGCTCGTCGAACTGCGCGGGGTCGTAGGTACGCGGGTTGAAGAGCATCACGGGCTCCCGGGGGTCGAGGGTGTGGAGTGACTGTGGGGTGGCTGTGGGGTGGGGCCAGGGGCGGCGCGGGAGGGCGGTCGACGGCCGACGACGGACAGATAACAGATAACAGATTTCAAACTCTGTTATCTGTCTTCTGTCATCTGTCGGCCGTCATCTGTTCGCCGCGGTCCGCTCCCCGTTGCCTGTCGCGTCGTCAGGGCCGGTGCCGTCGGCGACGAGGCGGTGCAGGGTGGTGAGCACGTCGTCCAGCCAGGCAAGGGTCATCCGCTCGTACTCGATGCCGCCGCGCAGCACCACGTGCTGGAGTTCCTGAGCGGTGTCGAGCGAGGTGAGGTCGGGGAAGTCGCGCTGCTCGCCGTGCAGGTAGCGGGTGAGCAGGGCGGCGTGGCCGTCGCGGTGGCGCTCGACCTCGGAGATCAGCGCGGCCGGGTCGTCGAAGGCCGCGGCGCGGATCTTCACCGCGAGCTCGTGCCGGACGGTCTCCGGCTCGACCGGTTCGCGCAGCCAGTCCGCGAGCGCGGCCCGGCCGGGCCCGGCCGCCGAGTAGACCTTCTTGTCCGGCCGGCCGTCCTGGGCGATCTCCTCGGCGGCGATCCAGCCGTCCGCCTCCATGCGCCGTAGCACCCGGTAGATCTGCTGGTGGGTGGCGGTCCAGAAGCGGCCGATCGAGCGGTCGAAGCGCCGGGCCAGCTCGTAGCCGGAGCCGGGCTGCTCCAGCAGTGAGACGAGGATCGCGTGCTCCAGTGCCATGCCCCGCATCCTGCTATGCAACGAGTTGCATAGGCAATGGCGCGCCGGAGCGGTGAGACGCAGGTCACCGCCGTGATCGGATGGTTATCGACCTTTTCGGACTATTAGGTGCAAAACGTTCGAGAAGCGCCAGAATGGGTACGGGGCAAGCGCCTTCCACGATCCGAACCACAGGAGGTGGTATCGGTGTCAACCCACACCCCGATGGGCATGGAGCACCATCCGGACATCGTCGAACTACGCGAACACTACGAGCGGGTCACCTCGACCCCGCGCGCCCAGGGCATCGAGGCCCTGGCCGTGCTGGCGGGCCTGTTCCTGGCCGCATCGCCCTGGATCGTCGGCTTCACCGCCTTCAGCACCCTCACCGTGACCTGCCTGATCGTGGGTCTGGCCTACACCCTGCTGATGGCGGGCTACGGGTCGGCCTACGAGCGCACCCACGCGCGGGCCTGGGCGGCCGCGGCGCTCGGCATCTGGACGATCATCTCCCCCTGGGCCGTCTCCGGATCGGTCGCGCACGGCAAGAACATCGTCACCTGCGTCATCGTCGGCGCCGTGATGTTCCTGCTCGGCCTCGCGGCGATCTCGATGGCCACGATCACGTCGAACGGAGCAGCGATGCGACTCGGCCGGGCCGGCCGCGCCAAGGGCTGACCTTCCCCGCAGCCCGCGTCCGGGGCACGGAACGGCGGCCCGCCGCCCTCCGCGCCCCGGCGCACGCCGGCCGCACGCACACCGGCCGCACGCCCGCCGCACGGGCCTTCGCCGCCGAGCCCGTCGCCGCACCCGTCCGTGACGGCCCCCGCTACGGACGCGTCATCCGCAGCACGTCCAGCGCCTCGTCCAGCTGCTCCTTGGTGAGCTTCCCCTCCTCCACGTACCCGCGCTCCAGCACCACCTGACGGATGGTCTTGCGCTCCGCCAGGGCCTGCTTGGCGACCTTCGCCGCCTCCTCGTACCCGATGTACCGGTTCAGCGGGGTGACCACCGACGGCGACGACTCGGCGTACTCCCGGGCCCGTTCGACGTTGGCGGTGATGCCGTCCACCGTGCGGTCGGCCAGCAGCCGGGCGCTGTTGGCGAGCAGCCGCACCGACTCCAGCACGTTGCGGGCGATGACGGGGAGCATGACGTTCAGCTCGAAGTTGCCGCTCGCGCCGGCCAGCGTGACCGTCGCGTCGTTGCCGACCACCTGCGCCGCGACCATCAGCACCACCTCGGGCAGCACCGGGTTCACCTTGCCCGGCATGATCGACGAACCGGGCTGGAGGTCCGGCAGGTTGATCTCGCCGAGGCCGGTGCGCGGGCCCGAGCCCATCCACCGCAGGTCGTTCGCGATCTTGGTGAACCCGACCGCGACGGTGCGCAGCTGACCGCTCAGCTCGACCAGGGCGTCGCGCGCGCCCTGTGCCTCGAAGTGGTCGCGGGCCTCGGTCAGCGGCAGGTCGGTGGCGCGGGCCACCTCCTCGATCACGGCCGCCGGGAAGCCGGGCGGGGTGTTGATGCCCGTGCCCACCGCCGTGCCGCCGAGGGGGAGTTCGGCGACCCGGGGGAGCGTGGCCAGCAGCCGCTCGCGACCGTGCCGCACCTGGGCGGCGTAGCCGCCGAACTCCTGGCCCAGCGTGACGGGCGTAGCGTCCATCAGGTGCGTGCGGCCCGACTTGACCACCTGCGCGAACTCGGCGGCCTTGCGCTCCAGCGCCTCGGCCAGGTGCTCCAGCGCGGGGATCAGGTCGTGCGTGACGGCGGCGGTGGCGGCGATGTGGATCGAGGACGGGAACACGTCGTTGGACGACTGGCTGGCGTTGACGTGGTCGTTCGGGTGCACCGGCCGGCCCAGCCGCTCGGCGGCGAGGGTCGCGATGACCTCGTTCGCGTTCATGTTGGACGAGGTGCCCGAGCCGGTCTGGAAGACGTCCACCGGGAACTCGCCGTCCCAGCGGCCCTCCGCGACCTCCTCGGCCGCCGCCGCGATGGCCGCCGCCGTCTCCTCGTCCAGCACGCCGAGCCGGGCGTTCACCCGTGCCGCCGCGGCCTTGATCCGGGCCAGCGCGGCGATGTGCGCGCGCTCCAGGCGCTGCCCGGACACCGGGAAGTTCTCCACCGCCCGCTGCGTCTGCGCCTGCCACTTGGCGGCCGCGGGAACGCGGACCTCGCCCATCGAGTCGTGCTCGACCCGGTACTCCTGCCCGGCCTCGTGGACCTGGCCGGCCTGGTGGCCCCGGTGGTTCTGGTCGGCCCGCTGTCCGTGGCCCTGCTGATCACCCATCGCGTGCTGCACCTCCTGAACGGTCCCGAACGGCGTCCCCGTCCCGGTCTCCGATCTTGACAGCCGTGCGCGGGCCCCGGGTATTTCCGGTGGCCCGCGCGTTCACCCCCGGGGGTTACGGCAGTTCGGCGCGGACCAGGCCGCCGGGCGCGGTGCCGGCCTGGGCGACCGGTGCGCCGCCCGGTGCCCAGAAGCCCGAGCCGCCCGAGGTGGCCGGGAAGTCGCCGCTGGCCCCGGCGCTGGTGGAGAGGACGCTCCAGACGCCGTGGGCGGCGGCCCTGGCCCCGAGGTGCTCGTCGCGGCGGGCTGCGGATTCGGGCGAGGGGCCGTAGAGGGTGGACGCGACGTAGGCGTCGATGCCGAGGGCCGCCGTCTCCTCGGCGTGCGTGGGATCGGCGGCGTCCGCGCAGATCGCGAGGCCCAGCCTGACCCCGTCCAGCTCCAGGACGACGGGTGCGTCCCCGGCGGTGAAACGGTTCAGCTCCTCGCCGTGCAGCCGCATCTTCCGGTAGACGACGGAGACCCCCTCGCCGGTGACCGCCATGGTCACGATGTATTCGCGCCCGTCGGCGTCCGCGGCCGGGGCCCCGGCCAGCGCGGTGGCGCCGGTCTCGGCGCAGGCGGCGATCAGCGGCGCGAGCCGCGCGTCCGCCGGGTCGAGGGCCGGGGCGGTGAGGTCGTAGCCGGTCAGCGACAGCTCGGGGAACACCACGAGCCGCGCTCCGGCCTCCTGGACGGCCGCGGCGTGCCGGGCGGCGTTGCCGGAGACGGTGTCCGGCCGGCCGGGCTCCTCGCAGACGGGTTGGGCGACGGCGACGGTCAGGGATGCGGGCATGGCGGTGCTCCCGGGCGCGAGGCGGAAAAGATCAACTTATGCGGTCGTCCGATGGCCCGACAAGAGGCTTCGGCGGGCGGCCATCCAGGTAGAGGGCTAGGCAGGACGGAACCGGGGTCGCGCTCCGGCACGGCTGGTCAGCCGCACGCCGGCACGCCACTATGAGCCGCATGACCAACGACCAGGGCGCCACCGCCCGCTACGAGGCCATCGCCGACGAACTGGCGCCGCGCGGCGCCCACCGGAGCAAGATGTTCGGCATGCCCTGCCTGAAGGACGTCAACGGCAAGGCCTTCGCCGGACTGCACAGCGGCGAACTGGTCTGCCGCCTCGGCCGCGACTCGGCCGAGCACGCGGAGGCCCTCGCGACGGAGGGGGCGCACCTCTTCGACCCGGCGGACGGGCGGCCGATGAAGGACTGGGTCTGCCTTCCCGAATCGGCGGCCGGGCAATGGCAGCGCTACGCGGAGGCCGCCCTCGCCGCGCCACGCTGACGGGCCCCGGGCCCGCCCTCGCCGCGCTGACGTGTCCCGGGCCCGCCCTCGCCGCGCTGACGGGCCCCGGGCCACTCCGGCGGCCCCGACCGCGCATCGGCATGAGCCATGATCACTCGTACGGGTGAATGATCGGCTGGAACGCTTCAAACGGCCGTCCGCCACTTCGTACGCTCCTGCCCGGACCCGGGGCCGACGACGGACACCCGGGCGACGAGCTCAGGGGGCGGGACGGTTGACCACAGGACGGTGGCGCGGAGCCGGCGGCGGCCGGGACGGCGAAGCGGTGCGGGCGGCGGATCCGGGCTCCGCCGACGGGGCACGAGCGCACGGCGGCGGCCTGACCAGGCGGCAGATGCTCGGCGCGTCCGCGGCGCTCGGCGCGGGGGCCTGGCTGCTGCGCGGCACCGTCGGCCCGGACAGCGCCGAGGCCGCCGCGCCCGTCCCACCCGGGCTGCCCGCCGGCACCGAGCTGTACCAGCGGGTCTTCCAGAACTGGTCCGGCGAGATCCGCACCGACCAGCTGTGGACGTGCGCGCCCCGCACCCCGGAGGAGGTCCCCGCCCTCGCCGACTGGGCGCACGCCAACGGCTGGCGCCTGCGCGCCACCGGCTACCGCCACACCTGGGCGCCGCTCACCGTCGCCAACGGCACCCCCGACAGCGCCCGCGTCCTCCTGGTCGACACGAGCCGCCACCTCACCGCGATCACGGCCGACTCACCGACCACCGTGCGCGTCCAGACCGGCGCCACCATGGAGGACCTGCTCGCCCACCTGGCCGGCCGCGGCCTCGGCCTCACCGCCTGCCCGGCGCCCGGCGAGCTCACCGTCGGCGGTGTCCTCGCCATCGGCGGCCACGGCACCGCCGTCCCGGCCGCCGGGGAGACCCGCCAGGACGGGCACGGCTACGGATCGGTCAGCAACCAGGTCACCCGGCTCACCGCCGTCGTCCTCGACCCGGCCACCGGCCGCTACGCCCTGCGCACGTTCGACCGCTCCGAGGCCGACAGCGCCGCCTTCCTGGTCCACCTCGGCCGGGCGTTCCTCACCGAGGTCGTCCTGCGGGCCGGCGCCGACCGGCCGCTGCGCTGCGTCAGCCGCCTCGACATCCCGGCGAGCGAACTCTTCGCCCGTCCCGGCGACACCGGCGGCGGACTCCTGGGCGGCCTGCTCGGCGGCGGCCCACCGCGCACCTTCGCCGACTTCGTCGACCGCGACGGGCGCGCCGAGGCCATCTGGTTCGCCTACACCGAGTACCCCTGGCTCAAGACCTGGAGCGTCGCCCCGGCCAAACCGCTCGCCGCCCGCGCCGTCGACCAGCCCTACAACTACCCGTTCTCGGACAACGTCCCGGAACCCGTCGCCCGGCTCGCCGGCCAGATCGTCTCCGGTGCCTGGGCGTCGGCCCCGCTCTTCGGCCAACTCCAGTACCTCGTCGCCAAAGTGGGACTCACCGGCGACCTCACGGACGTCCTCCTCTCGGGCGGGCTGCTGCGCGACCTGCTCACCGGCGACCTCCTCACCCACCTCCTCGCCGCCGGGCTGCGCTCGGACCTGTGGGGCCCCTCCCGCACCCTCCTCCAGTACGTGCGCCCCACCACCCTGCGGGTCACCGCCAACGGCTACGCGATCCTCTGCAAGCGCGCCGACCTGCAGTGGGTCGTCAGCGAATTCGCCGCCCAGTACCGGAAGCTGCTCGCCGACTACCAGGCGCGCGGCGAGTTCCCGGTGAACGGCGCGGTCGAGATCCGCGTCACCGGCCTGGATGACCCCGCCTACGCGGACGTCCCCGGCGCCCGGCCGCCCCTGCTCTCCGCGCTGCGCCCGCGCCCAGACCGCCCCGAGTGGGACACCGCCGTCTGGCTCGACGTCCTGGCCTTCCCCGGCACCCCGGGCCTCGAACGCTTCGCCCGCGACCTCGAACAGTGGCTGCTGCGCACCTTCGACGGCACCCGGGCCGGCCTGCGCGTGGAGTGGTCCAAGGGCTGGGCGTACACCGCCGACGCGGCCTGGTCCGACCCGGACCTGCTCGGCCGGGTCATCCCCGCGAGCCTGCGCGACGGCGGCGGGCCGGGCTGGGACGAGGCGGTGGCCGTCCTGAACCGGCACGACCCCCACCGGGTCTTCGGAAACCCCTTCCTGGACGGCCTGTTGACGTAGCCGACTCCGAACGGTCGGCCATCGACGATCCATCGGGTGCGTCAGATGTGTTCCATGACGATCACCGCCAGGGTGTCCGGGGCGAGCGCGCGGAACACGTGCGGGGCATCGCCCGGGTAGCTCACGTAGTCGCCCGGGCCCAGCTCCACCGGGGCCTCCGTCGGCCCGGCCAGCGCCCGGCCCGCTCCCAGCATCACGTGCTCGACCGTGCCGGGCATGTGCGGGTCGGAGGCCCGGGTCTCGCCCGGCTGCGCCTCGATGCGGTAGATGTCGCGCCGGGCGTTCGGCGGGCAGGACGACAGCACGGTGGCCGCGTAGTCGGCCCGCTCCGAGTGCGTGACGGGGCCCTCGCCCGCCCGGATCACCCGCACCGCCGGGCGCGGCGGGTCGACGAGCCGGCTGAACGGGACGTTCAGTGCCACGCCGAGCGCCCACAGGGTCTCCACGCTCGGGTTGCCCGACCCCGATTCCAGCTGCGAGAGCGTGGACTTGGCGATGCCCGCCCGTCGGGCCAGCTCGGCCATCGACAGGCCGCTGCGCTCGCGCTCGCGCCGGATCGATGCGGCGATCAGGCCGATCAGCTCCGTGCCGGAGCCCAGGGGGGAGCCCGCGCCGGAGGCCGTACCGGATCCGGCGGAAGGGGCGGGGTTGGGGGTCGGGTCACTCATGCTGTCCACTCACGCTTCCTCGCGCCTCCTGCGGTCCCGTCTGCCTTGTCGGCCGCGCCATGCTCCCATGTCCGGCTCCCTGGCTCCTGGGCTCCCGAGCTTCCTGGTTCCCCGGCTCCCAGGACCTGGCGTTCGGTGTGGCGGTCCAAGGGTTCGCCTTGACGAACGGCTGGCCTCGGGTTCATTCTAATGGACATGCGTTCGCTCTTTCGAACACTGGAGTCTGCCACCGTCCGTGACATCGCTCTGGTCTGCCTGGCCGACGCCCTCGTCGGCGCCTCCTTCGGTGCGATCAGCGTCTCCGGCGGCCTGCCGCTCTGGGTGCCGGTCGTCATGTCCCTCCTCGTCTTCGCGGGCGGGTCCCAGTTCGCCGCCGTGGGTGTGGTGCTGTCCGGCGGCGGTGCGCTCGCGGCCGTCGCCACCGGGCTGGTGCTCAACGCTCGCCTGCTGCCATTCGGCTTCACCGTCGCCGACGTGCTCGAAGGCCCGTGGTGGCGACGGCTGTTCGGTGCCCAGCTCATCACGGACGAGAGTGCCGCGTTCGTCCTGCGGCAGTCGGACGGGCGGCGCCGGCGGGCCGCGTTCTGGCTGTGCGGGGTCGCGCTGTTCGTGGTGTGGAACGTCTCCGTCGTGCTCGGCGCGGCCGCGGGCGGGCTGATCGGCGACACGGACGCGCTCGGCCTCGACGCCGCCTTCCCGGCGGTGCTGCTCGCCCTCGTGCTGCCCTCGCTCGACGACCGTCGGACGCGCGCGGCCGCGGTGGCGGGAGCGGTGGTCGCGGTGGTGGCGACGCCCTACCTGCCGGCCGGGCTGCCGGTGCTGCTGTCGCTCGTCGGGCTGCTGTTCGCGGGGAAGCCCTCGGCGGCGGGGGAGTCTCGGGCGGCAGGGGTCGAGGGTGTGGTCGCCGTGGAGAACCGGTCCAACGCCCTTAAGGAGGAAGTCCGTTGATGCCGCTGCATGCCGTGCTGCTGCTGGCCGCAGGCACGTACGCCTACCGTCTTGCCGGGCCGCTGCTCGGGCACCGGATCGAACTGTCCGAGCGACTCCGGCACTTGCTGGCCGTGGCCGCTTCCGTCCTGCTGGTTGCCCTGGTCGCCACGGGTGCGCTCACTCAGGGCCATGGCTTCGCGGGGTGGGCCCGGCCGGCGGGCGTCCTGGTCGCGGGTGTCCTCGCCCTGCGTCGTGCGCCGTTCCCGGCGGTCGTCGTGGCGGGAGCGGCGACGACCGCGGTGCTGCGGCTGTGCGGGGTGGGCTGACCGCCGACGGGTGACGAGTGGCGGCGAACAGATAACAGCGAACAGATAACAGATGACAGATTTCGAAATCTGTCATCTGTTATCTGTTCGCCCCCCCCCCTGACCCCCCCCCCCCCCCCCCCCCCCCCCCCAAAAACCCCACTTATGGAACACCCCCCCCCCCCCGGGGCGGGGGGGGTGCCCCCCCCCCCCCCCCCCCGGGTCACCCCC
>NZ_JBHWGV010000093.1:23960-38102 GCF_042732955.1 Kitasatospora sp. NPDC059747
GGGGGGTCGCCCCGCGTGGGGGGTTGTGGGGGGGCCAAAAAATAACATACAACATAAAACATTTTAACTTTTTTCTAATTTTTTTTTTTTTTTTTTGTTCGCCCCCACCCGTCACCTCCCGCCCGCCCCCACCGCCTTGAAGAACACCGTTGTCGAGCACGGCGCGCCCGCCGGGTCGGTGGCGTAGTCCGGCACCTCGCCGACCCGGTTCCAGCCCGCCGCTTCGTACATCCGCTCGGCCGGGCTGCCCGTCTCGGTGTCGAGCACCAGCAGTCGCAGACCCAGCTCCGCCGCCCGCTCCTCCAACGCCGCCAGCAGCCGCCCGGCCAGCCGGTGCCCGCGGTCCGCCGGGTGCACCATCAGCTTCGCGACCTCGCCCCGGTGCCGCCCGTTCGCGGTCGTTGCCGGCCGTAGCTGCACCGTCCCGGCGAGCCGCCCGTCGGCCTCCGCCCGGGCCGCCCACACCACCAGTCGCCCGTCCGCCACGTCCGGCACGAGCGCCCGCCACCACCGCGCGGCCTCAGCGGCCTCCAGTGGTGCCAGGAACCCGACCGACGCGCCACCGTGGACGGTCTCCACCAGCAGTCCCGCCATCTCGTCCGCCGCGCCGCGCAGCTCCTCCGCGGTCACCTCGCCGACCACGTACCCGCCACCGGACATGTCGCTTTCCTCACTCGCTCGCGCCCGCCCGCCGCCCCGCCGGGTGCGGAATACTCCCCGGTATCCCGTCATCCCGCCGAGACTACCGAGACCCCGAGACCCCAAGGAGCTTCGATGACGAAGCCGACCCGGATCGACCCGGCCGACCTGCTCGCCGTCGGCGATCTCCTCACCGACGAGGAGCGGCTCATCCGCGACACCGTCCGAAAGTTCGCCGACGAGCGGATCCGCCCGCACATCGGCGACTGGTTCGAGCGCGGGGTGTTCCCGGCCCGCGAACTGGCCCCCGAGCTCGGCGCGCTCGGTGTGCTCGGCATGCACCTCGACGGGTACGGCTGCACGGGTTCGAGCGCGGTCGCCTACGGCGTCGCGTGCATGGAGCTGGAGGCCGCCGACTCCGGGCTGCGCAGCTTCGTCTCCGTGCAGGGATCGCTCGCCATGCGCGCGATCCACGCCTTCGGCTCGGAGGAGCAGAAGCAGCGCTGGCTGCCCGGCATGGCGGCCGGCGAGCTGATCGGCTGCTTCGCCCTCACCGAGCCGGACTTCGGCTCCGACCCGGCCAACATGCGCACCCGGGCGGTGCGCAAGGGCGGAGAGGGCGGTGACTGGGTGCTGTCCGGCAGCAAGATGTGGATCACCAACGGCAGCATCGCGGACGTCGCCGTCGTGTGGGCGCAGACCGAGGAGGGCGTGCGCGGCTTCCTCGTGGAGCGCGGCACCCGCGGCCTGACCGCCACCGACGTGCACGGCAAGCTGTCCTTGCGCGCCTCCGTCACCAGCGAGCTGGCCTTCGACGACATCGTGCTGCCGGCCGACGCCGTGCTGCCCGGGGTCGTCGGCCTGCGCGGCCCGCTGTCCTCCCTCAACGAGGCCCGCTACGGCATCCTCTGGGGCACCGTCGGCGCCGCCCGCGACTGCTACACCGCGGCCCTGGACTACGCGAAGACCCGCATCCAGTTCGAGCGCCCCATCGCCGGCTTCCAGCTGACCCAGCAGAAGCTGGTCGAGATGATGCTGGAGGTGGAGAAGTCGTACCTGGTCGCGCTGAGGATCGGCCGGCTCAAGGACGAGGGCGCCGCCCGTCCGGCGCACATCAGCTTCGGGAAGCTCAACAACGTCCGCACCGCGCTGGAGATCGCGCGCAGCGCGCGGACCGTCCTCGGCGCCAACGGCATCACCACCGAGTACCCGGTGCTGCGGCACGCCAACAACCTGGAGTCGGTGCTCACCTACGAGGGCACCAGCGAGATCCACACGCTCGTGCTCGGCGAGGCCATCACCGGGGAGTCCGCCTACCGCTGACGCCCGGTGAGCCGGTGGCGGGCGGGAGAAACGCGGTGGCCGGGCCCGGGCGGGCTCGGCTACCGTCCCCTCCCATGAACGGCCAGACCACGCAGGGCGCCCCGACCGCACAGGACGCCCCGACCACGGCGAGCGCCTCGACCACACCGAGCGCCCCGACCGCCACCACGACCCGCTGGCGCCCGACCGGCCCCGAGGAACTGGCCCTGGTCGAGGCCGCCGACTGGCGGGCCTGGCCGCCCCGCCTGCCCGAGCAGCCGATCTTCTACCCCGTCCTGAACGAGGACTACGCGGTCCGGATCGCCCGCGACTGGAACGTCCCGGCCTCCGGCGTCGGCTACGTCACCCGCTTCGAGGTCGAGACGGAGTTCCTCGCCCGCTACCCCGTCCAGCGGGCGGGTGGCCGGACCATCCTCGAACTCTGGGTGCCGGCGGAGGAGTTGGCCGAGTTCAACCGGCACATCGTCGGCCGGATCGAGGTCGTCCACGAGTTCCGGCCGCAGGCCTGACGCCCGCCGCCCGCCGCCGCCCGCCGTCGCCCGCCGTCGACCGCCCCCGACCTCCGACCCCCGCCGACCGGCGGGGTGCAAGGACAATCGCCCGACACCCCACGGACGCCGCCCGTTCGGTGACCGGACACCAACCGGTACGGCGAGCGGTGAACCATGGCGCGGTCGGCGGCGCCCTCGGCGGGCGCGCGCCGGATGCGCACGACCGAAAGGAACCCCCATGACCGCTGCCCCGTGGCCCCGCCCCCGCGTGCTCGTCGTCGGCATCGACGGCGTCCGGTACGACTACCTGGAGCACGTGCCGATGCCGCGGCTCACGGAGGTCGCCGACGCCGGGTTCCTCGTGCCCGTCACCGTCGCGGACACCACCCCCACCATGTCCGGGCCCTGCTGGGCCACCATCGTCACCGGCGTCGAGCCCGCCAAGCACGGCGTCTGGGGCAACCACCTCGCCGGCAACCGCCTCGACGTCTTCCCCGACTTCGCCACCCGCCTCAACCGCGGCGACCGCCGACGCACCTTCGTCGCCGCCGGCTGGGACCCGCTGATGATCAACGAGTCCGGCGGCCCCCTCTTCCGCGCCCCCGGCCGCCTCTCCTACATCGCCCCCGCCGAGGACACCCCCGAAGCCTGGGAGACCGTCGACGAGGAGGTCACCCGCGAGGCCGTCCACGTCCTCGCCACCGCCGACCCCGAAGCCTCCTTCGTCTACCTCGGCGCCGTCGACGAGACCGCCCACTTCCTCGGCTGCGGCGACGAGTACCGCGCCGCCATGCGCAACGCCGACGAACGCCTCGGCCGCCTCCTCGACGCCGTCCGCGGCCGCGCCACCCACGCCGACGAACAGTGGACCGTCATCGTCGTCACCGACCACGGCCACGTCGACGCCGGCGGCCACGGCGGCCGCACCACCGAGGAGCGCACCGCCTGGGTCGCCTGCGCCGGCCACGGCATCCCCGCCGGCCCGCCCACCGGGGAGATCCGCCACCCCGACGTCGCCGCCCAGGTGTACGCCTCCCTGCTGCGCCCGATCGACCCGCACTGGACCCTCGACGGCCGCCCGTTCCCCGTCTCCCGGCCGGTGCCCGCCGCCGTCTGACGGGTGTACGGTACGGGGCCGGTGCCCCGGGTGCAGCACACCGGGCTGCGCACGGGCCGGACTTGAGTGACGCTCTATCGGGACCCCGGCACCGCTCCGGCGCACACCGCCGGCGCGGCGCCCGTCACCCGAAACCGCGGGTGGCGGCACGTACGTCTGAAGGTGGAGAGGCTACCCCGTGGGATGGAGGCGTGATCGCGACCTCGTGGTGACGCCCCGGCCGTCCGGCGCGGGCCAGGATGGTTACACCGGCCGGGGGAACACCACGGGCCGAACGGAACACTCGACACCCGCACCGACAGCGGACACGGAAACCGGACAGGGAGAGGGCAGGCGGACATGAAGGGCATCGTGAGCAAGGTCGCGCTCGGAGTCGCCGGGACGGGCATGGCCGTCGCCGTGGCCGCCGTCGTCATCGGCCCACGCGTGTCCGAGTGGTACGACGGCCGCCACCAGGAGCAGGTCTCGTACGCCACCGGCAGCGAGGCCAAGGCCGACCGCCACTCGATGCCAGGCTGGCTGCCCGACAACGCCTCCGCCGTCCGCTACCTGATGTCGACCACCGGCGACGACCGCCTGCTGCGCGCCACCCTCCCCGAGGGGCGGCTGCCCGTCGGCTGCACCACCGGGCTGACCGGCAAGGGGGTGCACCCAGTGCCGGTGTCGCTCAAGGCGGGCTGGTTCCCCGACGGCGTCGCGGGCAAGGCCACCGGCACCTGCGGGCACTACAACGTGATGCTCTCCGGCAACCAGCTCTACGCCTGGCAGGACGGCGCCGCCGTCCAGGCGGCCATGCGGGCGGAGCGTCCCGAGAAGCGCTGAGGCACGGGGCCCCGGGCGGACGGGTGAACGGTCCGGTGCCCCCGCTGTCGGAGCGGGGCCGGGCTGCGATAGGACGGAGCGTGGACAAACCCGTCCCGCCCCGTCCCGCCCGTCCAGCAAGGGAGCCCCATGCCTGGCCCCGGCCCCGGCCCTAGCGCCGGCCCGTCCGACGAGACGCCCGGCCCTGCCGCCGGCCCCACCACCGACCTGTCGTCGGCCCCAGCCGGGGCTCCAGCCGATTCGGCCACTCCAGCCGCTGCGGCCGCTTCGGCGGCCCCGGCGGGTCCCGGCCGGGGCACCGTCGCCGTGCTCGGGAGCCTGGTCGCGCTCGGCCCGCTGACCACCGACCTCTACCTGCCGGGCCTGCCCGCGATCGCCGACGACCTCGCCGCCGATCCGGCCGCGGTGCAGCTCACCCTCACGTTCTCGATGTTCGGGGTGGCGGCCGGACAACTGCTGTTCGGGCCGCTCAGCGACCGCTTCGGACGCCGCCCGCCGCTGCTCGCCGGGCTCGTCCTCTACACCCTGGCCAGCACGGTGTGCGTGATCGCGCCCAACCTGCCGCTGCTGATCGCCGCCCGGTTCGTCCAGGGCGCGGCCGGGGCCGCCGGACTGGTCATCGGACGGGCCGTCGCCCGGGACCGCTTCCAGGGCGTGGCGATGCTCCGGTTCCTCGCCTCGATCACCCTGATATCGGGGCTGGCGCCGATCCTCGCGCCGATCGTCGGCGCGCAGCTGCTCCGGGTGACGTCGTGGCGCGGCACCTTCGGGGCGCTGACGGCGCTCGGGCTGCTTCTCGCGCTGGTGGCGTTCGGCGCGCTGCGCGAGACGCTGCCCGCCCAGGCGCGGCACGGCGGAGGGTTCGGGTCCACCCTGCGGACGATGGGCGGGCTGCTGCGCGACCTGCCGTTCCTCGGGCTGATGCTCACGGGCACGTTCGGGTTCGGGGCGCTGTTCGGGTACATCAGCGGGTCGTCGACGGTGCTGCAGCACGTCTACCACGTGTCGCCGCAGACCTACAGCCTGCTGTTCGGGCTGAACTCGGTGGCCATCGTCGGGATGACGCAGATCAACGGGCAGGTGCTGGCGCGGCGTTTCACGGCGGGCGCGCTGATGCTGGCCGGGCTGGCCCTGGCGGTGGTCGCGGGCGTGGCGCTGGTGTTGGTGACGACCGTGTGGGACTTCGGGCTGCTCGGGGTCTGCCCGGCGCTGTTCGTGATGATGGGCAGCATGGGGATGATCCTGCCGAACTCGGCGGCGCAGGCGCTCGGTCTGGTCGAGCCGCAGGCGGCGGGGACGGCTTCGGCGCTGCTGGGGACCGGCAACTTCCTGTGCGGGGCGCTGGTCGCACCGCTGAGCAGCCTGGGCGGGCGGCCGTCGGCGGTGCTGCTGGCGGTGGTCGTGCTGTCGAGCGCGGTGCTGTCGAGCGCGGCGTACGTGGCGCTGTGTCGGCCGTGGCAGGCGCGGGCCGAGGTCCCGGGGCGTACGGGGAGCCAGGCGGGCTGAGGGGCGGCCGACGGCTGACGGCTGACGGCTGACGGGGGACGGCGGACGACGAACAGCTGACAGATAACAGATTTCAACATCTGTTATCTGTCAGCTGTTATCCGTTACCGGTTACCCGTTACCCGCTATCCGTCAGTCGGCCCCTTCAGCCAATCGCGAAGTCGTCGCCGTACACGTTCCCCTGCCCGTACCACCCGTGCAGGTAGACCGTCACGGTGCCGGTGGCGCCGGTGGTGAACGGGACGCTCAGCTTCGTCCAGCCGGCGGAGTTGGTCCAGGTGCTGGCGTTCGCCCCGCCACTGACGCCGAGGTAGGCGTAGTTGCCCTGCACCCAGCCGCTCAGCGTGTAGCTGGTGTTGGGCTTCAGGGTGACGGTCTGGGTGCACTCGCCGGTCTGGCTCTCGGTCGGCGCGGCCTGCAGCGCGTACGAGCCGGAGTGGACCGGCGTGCTCACCACGGCGCCCCCGCCCTGGCAGGTCCACGGGGCGAGGCTGCCGCTCTCCAGGCCGCCGTTGGCCAGACCGCCGGGAGGCGGAGTGCTGCCGGTGACGGTCAGCGTGTAGGTGGCGGTGTGCGTACCGGACGGAGCGCTCGCCTTCACCGTCAGCGGGTACGTGCCGGCCGCGGCCGCCGCCGTCGTCGTGACGCTGAGCGTGGCGCCGGTGCCGGCGGTGACGCTGCCGGGGGTGACGGTGGCGGTGACGCCCGCCGGGGCGCCGCTCACCGAGAGGCTGACGCTCTGCGCCGAGCCCGACGTCACGGCCGTCGCGATCGAGGCCGACGTGGAAGAACCGGCGGCCACCGTACCGGAGTTCGGGTTGACGGCCACCGAGAAGTCGTTCGTCGTCGGCGTGCCGCTCGTGAACGGCGCGAAGATGTGCGTGAAGTCCCAGGCGTTCTGGGCGATCCCGGAGCACGAGTCGTTCCCGGCCGTGCCCGGGCAGCCCCCGTTGTCGCGCTGGAGCGCCCAGAAGGACAGCGTGTTGAGGCCCTTCGACACCGCCCAGTTGTACACGGTCGTCGCGTTGGCCACGGTGAACGTCTCGGCCGCGCCGTAGTCGTCGATGCCGACCATCTCGGTGATCCCGATCGAACCCCACAGCTGCGCCGGGGACTTGCCGGGGTAGAGCGTGGCCAGCTGGTTGTACAGGCCCTGCGCGGAGGTCTGGGTGTCGGCGGCCATGTCGTGGGTGGCGCCGTCGTAGTAGTCGAAGGTCATCATGTTGACGACGTCGATCCGCGCGTTGTTCCCGATCGCGTTCCGCAGCACGGAGAGACCGTTGTCGGCCAGTCCGCTCGTGGTGGTCGGCAGCGTGTACGAGAACTGGACGGAACGGCCGTTGGCCGCGGCCCAGTCCTGCACCAGCTTGATCGCCTTGTTGCGGCGGTCGATGCCCGCCGAGTCGGTGAGCGAGTTGTCCTCGATGTCGAGGTCGATCCGGCTGATGTCGTACGTCGTGACGAGGCTCTCGTAGGCGGCCGCGATCTGGTTGACGTCGGTACAACTGTCCGCGATCTCGGTGCCGTTGTGGTCGGCCGTGTAGCCGCCGAAGGACGGGATCACGTCCCCGCCGTTGGCACGGATGGTGGCGATGTCGGCGCCGAAGGTCGAGGAGGAGACGGGCTTCGAGGTGTCGCCGTTCCAGTACGGGGTGCACGAGCCCTTCGCGGAGGCCTGGAGGAAGGCCATCGTCAGGTACTTGGCGCCGGACTGCGCGGCCAGCGTGGCGGGGCTCTGGCCGGTCCAGGACTCGAAGTAGGGGGCGAAGACCCGGCTGGGGAGCGGGGTCGCGGCCTGGGCGGAGCCCGTCCCGGCGGCGACGAGGCCGGCCGAGGCGGCCAGCGTGGCACAGGCCGTCAGGGCCGCCTGGATGGTTCTGCGTAGACGCATCGATTCTCCAACAGACATGGTGGGGCAGGACGTTGGGGCGGCACAGGGACGTACGGGTAGCGCGGCGGGGAGCGGGGCGGCGTGCTCGGGGCAGGCGGTGTCCACGGACTCGCGCGGCGGCGAACGGCGGTGCGGGTGGTGCGGACGCGCGCGCCGGGCGGGTTCGGGGGGGAGCGGAACAGGGCAGGGCGGTGCCTCGGCCGCCGGTGGTCACACCCCCACAGTGCATCCCGGTCGGATCGACATGCTTATGGTTGGACTAGACCACTTCTCTGTCAAGGTGCCTTGCGGTTCGTCACCGCACGGCCCCGGCCGCCGTCGGGAGCCGCCGAAGGCGGGCGGCCGGACCCAGGGCCGGTTATTGGATTGTGGACACCGAACCCCGTCCGGGAGGATCGGACCCTTGTCCGACAGGACGCCCGACACGGCACCACACCCACCCCGGAGGAACAGCCCTGTGACGACCCCCTCGCTGGACGAAGCCTGGCGCCACCTGGAAGCCGGCGACCCGCAGGCCGTCCTGCGCGAACTGCGCGCCCTCGCCGAGGACGTGCCCGCCGCCCAGGTAGCCCCGCTGGTCCAACGGCTGGCCGCCGGCAACGGCTTCGACGACCTGGCCGAGGCCGCCGCCCGCCTCGCCACCGCGAGCGGGGAAACCGCCGGGAGCGCCACCGGGGCCGGCACCCCCGACGCCGTCGCCCTCTACAAGTACGGCTACGCCTGCGTCGAACGCGGCGCCGCCTTCCTCGCCGCACCCGCGCTCGCCGAGGCCCTGCGCATCGCCACCGCCGAGGTCCGCGAGGGCGAGAAGACCAAGCGCGGCCTCTTCGGCCGCAGCAAGCCCGGCCCCGACAACCGCCTGCCGATCCTCGCCGAACTCGTCTCCGCCCTGGAGGACGAGGAACGGCACGCCGAGGCCGTCACCGCCCTGCAAGCCCACGAGTCCGTCCTCCGGGACTGGCCCGAGCGCTACCTCCTCGCCTACAACGCCCTGATGGCCGGAGACCGGACCACCGCCCGCACCACCCTCGACCGGCTCTCCGCCCCCGACGACCAGTGGCGCCCCGCCGCCGACCGCGTGCGCCGCGCCCTCGGCCGGGCCGACACCGTCGAGGCCGCCGCGTCCACCACGGACCCGTTGAACCGTCAGGACCTGCGCGGCTGGCACTTCGCCCTCACCGGCGGCCTGCTCGCCACCCTCTCCCCGTACGGGTTCACGGCGGGAATGACCGGCCGCTACGCCTTCCTCCAGGACTCCTACGGCCTGTGCCGGCACGGGCTGGAGCGGCTTCGCCTGATCCTGGACGCCGCCGGTGTGCGCCCGCAGTCGGTCTCGCTGCTGCCGGGCCGGGCCGACCGGGCCCTCGGCCTCGCCGCCGCCGAGCTGCTCGGCCTGCCCGCCCGACCGTACCAGCCGGGCACCGGGGACACCGTGGTCGTGGCCTACGACCTGAGCGACGTCGAGGGCATCGGCCCGGAAACGCTGACGGCGCTGCGCACGCGCTCCGCGGGCGAGGTGCTGTACGAGCACGCGACCTGCTGGACCGACACGCCGCCGGTCACCGCGGACGTGAGCGGCCTGCTCGGCCAGACCGTCGCCCCGCCGTGGCGGATGCTCGGCAACGAGCCGGACGAGCGCCCGGCCGAGGAGCTGACGGCCGAGATCCTGGCCGCCGACCCGGCCCCGGACGGCGGCGACGGCGAGACCCCGTCCGACCCGGACGAGGCGCTGGCGGCCTTCGCCCGCGCCGTGCGCGAACGCTGGCTGGACGGCCCGCGCGACCGCTGCCGCACGAGTGGTCCGGTGCCCAGCTCCCGCTTCCGGTAGGGCACTTGGGTGTGGGTGTCCGAGGTGCCACGGCCGCGCGTCTGCTGACGACGCGCGGCCGCGGCGGCCCGGCGCTCAGGACACCGGGCGCGCGGGGGCGCCGCGCCGGGTCAGGCCGGCGGCGGGCAGAGGGTCGTGCGCAGCGCCTCGTTGATCTTCGCGGCCTTGTCCGGCCCGAAGCCCTGCGGGTGGTCGGGGGTGGTGAAGCGCTGGTCGGCCAGTTCGACCAGCTTCGCCTTGTCCTTGGGGAACTGGTACATCGACTGGCACTGGCTGCGGGCCCGGTCGATGGCCTGGTCGGGCTTGCCGCCGACGATCGCCGGGTCGATCGCGTCCAGCGCGGCGACCAGCTTGGCGGTGACGTCGGTGCCCGGCTTGGCGGGCATTCCGGCGTCGGTGGGTGGCGCGGGCTTGGCCGGCGCCGACCCGCCCGCGGTACCCGAACCGCCGGTCGGGCCCGAACCTCCGGACGCGTCCCCGGCGGCGGGGCCCGTCGAGGCGTCCGCGGGCGGGGTGGCTCCGGGGGCGGGGGTCGCGGTGGCGGCGGCCGAAGTGGGGGAGGCAGCCGCGGACGTTGAGGTGCCGGTGCCCGCTCCGGAGCCCGAGGCGGAAGTCGAGCCGGAGCTGGAACACGCGGCGAGGCTCACCGCGGCGAAAGCCGTGAGGGTGGCGGCGAGGAGACGAGTGCGCATGGCGTCACACTGTCATGTTCGCGGCGCGGGAGGGAAGGCCCTCAGGCTGGGGTAACGGTGGGCGGCGAACAGCTGACAGATAACAGATGTTGAAATCTGTTATCTGTCAGCTGTTACCTGTTACCCGTCATCTGCCAGCGGTCGCCCGCAATCCGTCAGCCCAGCCCGTTGGCCTTCAGCCAGTCCTTGGCCACCGCCGACGGGTCCTCCTTGTCGACCGACACGCGCTTCATCAGCGCCGTCAGCCCGGTCGTGTCGAGCTTGGCCGACACCGCGTTGAGCGCGGCCGTCGCCGTCGGCCCCACCCCGGCCTTGTTGACCAGCGGGGTGACGTTCTGCGCGCCGAAGACGCCCTTCGGGTCGGCCAGCGGGACGAGCTTGAACTGGACGATCTTCGGGTCGGTGGTGAACACGTTGCCGACCTGGATGGCGCCGTCCTTGAGCGCGTTGGCCGTCGTGTCGCCGGTGGGCTTCCACTCCTTGAAGGTCAGTCCGTAGACGTCCTTGAACTGCTGCTCGCGGCGGGACTTGAACTCCGGCGGCCCGCCGATCGTGAACTCGCCCGCCTTGGCGGCCAGGTCGGCGACGGTCTTGAGCCCGTACTTGTCGGCGGTCTCCTGAGTGACACTGAGGGAGTCCTTGTCCTCGGCGGGGGAGGAGTCCAGGATCCCGAGCGAGGCCGGCAGGGTCTTGGTCAGCGCCGCGTTGACGTCGTCCTTGGCGGTGGCGGTGGACTTGGCGTCCAGGTAGGCGAGCAGGGCGCCGTTGTACTCGGGCAGGACGGTGAGGTTGCCGCTCTGCAGCTGCCCGTAGAGCACCTCCCGGCTGCCGATGTTGAACTTCTCCTCGACCTTGACGCCCTTGGCCTTGAGCGCCTGCGAGTAGATCGAGCCGAGCAGCACGTTCTCGGGGAAGTTCGCGGAGCCGACCACGACGGTTCCGCCGTCGCCGGCGCCGCCGCCCGCACCCCCGCTCCCGGCGGCCGTGCTCGCGCCGCCGCCGGCTGCCGCCGAGGACGAGCCGCTGTCGAGCGGGTTCCCGCCGGAGGAGCCGCAGGCGGTGGCGCCGAGGGCGAGGGCAGCGAGAGTGCCGAGGACGGCGGCGCGCCTGGTTCTGCGAATTGTCGACATGGTGACAGGTGTCCTTCCGAGACGATGGAGACAGAGGTTCAGGGGATCCGGCCGCGGACCCGCATCAACGGGCCCAAGGCAATGGGCTCAAGGCGACGGGGCAAAGCCGACGGGACAAAGCCGACGGGCCGGAGCCGACGGGCCGAAGCCAACGGGCGCGAGTCGGCAGGCCAATGCCGACTGGCCGAAGTCAGCGGGTCCGGTCGGCGGCCCGGCGCTGGGCGCGCACCCCGCGCGGCAGCGCGTACCGGGCGAGCAGGACGAAGAGCAGCTGGGCGGCGACCGCGAGCAGCACCACGAGCACCGCGCCGCCCGCCGTCACCGCGTACTTGCGGGTGGCCAGCCCGTCGAACACGTACCGGCCGAGGCCGCCGAGCCCGACGTACGCGGCCACCGTCGCGGTCGCGATGACCTGGACGGCCGCCGTGCGGAAGCCCGCCAGCAGCGTCGGCGCCGCGGACGGCAGGCACACCTGCCACAGCACCTGCGGGTGGGTCAGCCCGATGCCGCGCGCCGCGTCGCGCACGTCCGGGTCGGTGCCGCGCACTCCCTCGACGGCCGCGACCAGCAGCGGCGGGGCCGCGAGCGCGACCAGCGGGACGAGCACCGCCGTGTCGCCGACCCCGGCGAGCAGCACCGCGAGCGTGACCAGCCCCAGGGTGGGCAGCGCGCGGGCGAACCCGGCCAGCGCCGTGACGGCGGTGACGCCGCGTCCGGTGTAGCCGATCAGCAGCCCGAGCGGGACGGCGACGAGCGCGGCGAACAGCAGCGCCTCACCGGAGAACGCCAGGTGCTCGGCGATCCGGTGCGCGATCGAGTCCGGACCGCTGCGGTGATCCGGGTCGGAGAAGAAGTCGCTCAGCCACGAGAGCCAGTTCACCGGCCCGCTCCCTTCTCGCGGACGGCCCAGGGCGCGAGCAGCCGCCGCGCCCCCACCAGCACCAGGTCGACGGTCAACGCGAGTGCCGCGATCAGCGCGATGCCGGCCACGATCGGGGTCGGGAAGGTGCGCTGGAACCCGTCCATGAACAGGTAGCCGAGCCCGCCGCGCCCGACCAGCGCGCCGACGCTCGCCAGCGAGATGCTGGACACCGCGGCGACCCGCAGTCCGGCGATCAGGTACGGCACGGCGGCGGGCAGTTCGACGGCGGTCAGCCGGTGCCACGGCCCGTAGCCCATGGCGGTGGCGGCCTGCCGGACGGCGTCCGGCACGGCGCGCAGCCCGTCGACGGTGGTGGGCAGGAGCACGGCGAGCGCGTAGAAGGTGAGCGGGATCATGACGGTGGCCTGCGTGGCGAGGCCGGTGTACGGGATGAGCAGCATGAAGACGGCCACGGCGGGCAGTGCGTAGACGATGTTGAAGACGGCGGCGAGCGGCTGGTAGGCGCGGGGGAAGCGGGCGCAGGCCAGGCCCAGCGGGACGGCGACCAGCAGGCCGATGAGCACCGGGACCAGGGCGATCACGGCGTGGTCGGCGAGCAGGTTGCCGAGGTAGCCGAGGTGGTCGCCGATCCAGTACCAGCGGACGATCGGTTCATCGTCCACCGGTGGCCCCGCCCTTGCCGTCCGCCGCGCTCTTCGCCTCGGCTTTCTCCCCGTCCCTCTCCTCGCCCTTCGCCTCGCCCTTCACGAGTGTCCCGGTGTCGCTCGGGGCGGTGGCGGCCGTGCCGCCCGGTGCCGTCAGGGCACGGAGGACGGCCTCGCGGTCCGCCGCGCCGGTGGCCCGGCCGTCGGAGTCGAGGGCCACGGCGACCCCGGCGGGGGAGAGGACGGCGGCGTCGAGCGCGGTGCGCAGTGTGTCGGTGTCCGGCCGGTAGCCGGGGGCCGGGCGCAGTTCGGCGGTGGGGGCGTCGCGGTCGATCCAGCCGATCGGGCGGCGCTCGTCGTCCAGTGCCAGCTCCCAGCCGCCGAAGCGCAGTCCGCCGGCCAGTGGGCGGGTGGCGACGGTGCTCGCCGGGCGCAGGCCGAGGCCGCGCAGGCCGCGATCCCGGCCCAGGAAGGCGGCGACGTCGTCGTCGGCGGGCGCGGTGAGCAGGGTGTGCGGGTCGGCCAGTTGGGCGATCCGGCCCTGGCCGCGCAGCACGACGACCTGGTCGCCGAGCCGGACGGCCTCCTCGATGTCGTGGGTGACGAACAGCACCGTCTTGTGCAGTTCGGACTGGAGGCGCAGCAGTTCCTCCTGGAGCCCGGCGCGCACCACCGGGTCGACGGCGCTGAACGGCTCGTCCATCAGCAGCACGGGCGGGTCGGCGGCCAGGGCGCGGGCCACGCCGACGCGCTGCTGCTGGCCGCCGGAGAGCTGGAACGGGTAGCGCTTGGCGGTCTCGGGCGCGAGCCCGACGAGGTCGAGCAGTTCGGCGGCCCGGGCGCGGGCCTTCTTGCGGTCCCAGCCGAGGAGGTAGGGCACGGTGGCGACGTTGTCGATCACCTTGCGGTGCGGGAAGAGCCCGGCCTGCTGGATCACGTAGCCGATGCCGCGGCGCAGCTTGGCGGGTTCCAGCCCGGCGACGTCCGCGCCGTCCAGCAGCACCCGGCCCGAGGTGGGCTCGACCATCCGGTTGACCATGCGCAGGAGGGTGGTCTTGCCGCACCCGGACGGGCCGACCAGGACGAGCACGCGGCAGCGGGCCGGCCACGAGCGCCGCCCCCGCCCGCGGGGTTGCGCGGCGGGGGGCCTGTGGCAGGCGCGCGCTCCTTGAAAAC